>JBAQUE010000102.1:0-7208 GCA_049297315.1 Rugosibacter sp. | reverse complement strand
GGCGAAAAAGGTGGACGGCGGCTACCGCGTATCGGGCGCGAAGATGTGGATCACCAACTCGCCGATTGCGGATGTGTTCGTGGTGTGGGCGAAGAATGACGAAGGCATTATCCGCGGCTTTATTTTGGAGAAGGGCATGCAGGGTTTGTCCGCGCCCGCGATTCACGGCAAGGTTGGTTTGCGCTCATCCATTACCGGCGAGATTGTGATGGATGAGGTGTTCGTGCCGGATGAAAATGAGCTCAATGTCAGCGGCTTGAAAGGCCCCTTCACCTGCCTCAACTCGGCGCGTTACGGCATTGCCTGGGGCGCACTGGGCGCGGCGGAAGACTGCTGGTTTCGCGCGCGGCAGTATGTGCTGGATCGCCAGCAGTTCGGCAGGCCATTGGCGGCCAATCAACTGGTGCAGAAGAAATTGGCCGACATGCAAACCGAAATCACGCTGGGGCTGCAAGGCTGTTTGCGACTAGGCCGGTTAAAAGATGAAGGCCAGGCCGCGCCGGAAATCACGTCGCTCATGAAACGTAATTCATGCGGCAAGTCGCTGGACATCGCTCGTGTCGCGCGCGACATGCTGGGTGGCAACGGCATCTCGGATGAATACGGCATCATCCGCCATGTGGTGAATCTGGAAGTGGTGAATACCTATGAGGGCACGCACGATGTGCATGCGCTGATCCTGGGGCGTGCGCAAACAGGTATACAGGCGTTTTCATAACCCTGCCGCAAGGCAGGAGGAGGCATGATGGCTGGCGCAAGTGAACCGATTTACATCGTCGATGGCGCGCGCACGCCCTTCCTGAAATCGCGCAACGCACCGGGGCCGTTTTCCGCATCCGACCTGGCCACCTACGCTGGCCGCACGCTGCTCGCGCGGCAGCCGTTTGCGCCGGATGCGCTGGATGAAGTCATCATTGGCTGCGCCAGCCCTGGCGTGGATGAAACCAACATCGGCCGCGTCATTTCGCTGCGCCTCCGCTGCGGCCACAAGGTGCCGGGCTGGACGGTGATGCGCAATTGCGCGTCGGGCATGCAGGCACTGGATTCGGCCATCGCCAACATCCAGCGCGGGCGGGCCAGCCTGGTGCTGGCCGGCGGCGTCGATGCGCTGTCGCACACGCCGCTGTTTTATCCACCGGCGATGGTGCAGTGGTTTTCACGCCTCGGCGCGGCGCGCAGCCTGGGCGAAAAAATGAAGGTGTTTGCGCAATTAAGTCCTGCCGCCTTGTTCTCGCCGGTCATCGGCATTGTGCGCGGCCTGACCGACCCGGTGGTCGGCCTGATGATGGGCCAGACGGCGGAAAACCTGGCCTGGAAATTTGGCATCACGCGGCAGGAAATGGATGCCCTGGCGGTGGAAAGCCACCGCCGTGTCGCCGCTGCACAAGACGCGGGGCGACTCGATGAGATCGTCGCAATAGTCGGCGCTGATGGTACGGCATATCAACAGGACGATGGCCTGCGGCGCGATTCGAGCATGGAAAACCTGGCGCGCCTGCGGCCGTTTTTCGACCCGCCGTATGGTTCGGTCACCGCAGGCAACAGCTCGCAAATCACCGATGGCGCGGCGATGTTGTTGCTGGCTTCTGCGCAAGCCGTCGAGCAATGGCATCTGCAACCGCTGGGGCGCATCGTCGACACGCAATGGGCCGGGCTGGATCCCGCGCAGATGGGTCTGGGTCCCGTGCATGCCACCACGCCGATATTGCAACGCCACGGCTTGCAGTTGAATGACATCGACGCCTGGGAAATCAACGAGGCCTTCGCCGCGCAAGTGATCGGCTGTTTGCGCGCATGGAATGACGATGAGTACTGCCGCAACGAACTTGGCCTGCCGCATGCTTTGGGGCAACTCGATCAAAGCAAACTCAATGTCGACGGCGGCGCGATTGCGCTGGGCCACCCGGTCGGCGCATCCGGCGCGCGCATCGTGCTGCATCTGCTGCATGTCTTGCGCCGCGAGAAGAAGAAGCGCGGCATCGCCACCATCTGCATCGGCGGCGGCCAGGGCGGCACAATGTTGGTGGAGGCGCTGTGATGAACACGTCAACAAACTTTGCGCACTGGCAACTGCAACGCGATGCCGACGGCACGGCCTGGGCGATACTTGACCGCCAGGAGGCATCCACCAATGTGCTGACCGCCGAGGTAATGGCCGAGCTCGGCTTGCTGCTCGACGAATGTGAACGCCAGCCACCCAAGGCGCTGATTTTCAAATCCGGCAAGGCGGCGGGATTCATCGCCGGCGCCGACATCGAAGAATTCACCCGGCTTGAAACGGGCGCGCAGGCGCGCGATCTGGTGCGGCGCGGCTGGGATGTTTACCTGCGGCTGGCGGCGGCGCCCTACCCAACACTGGCCCTGATTCGCGGCCATTGCCTGGGCGGCGGCGCCGAGCTGGCGCTGGCCTGCCGCTATCGCATTGCAGTGGATGAAGCGCAAACCAGAATCGCTTTTCCGGAAGTCATGCTCGGCATCGCGCCGGCCTGGGGCGGCATGTTGCGCCTGCCGCAAAAAGTCGGCGCTGGCGCAGCGCTGGACATGCTGCTGACCGGCAAGGGCATAGACGCGCGGCGCGCAAAAACCATGGGCCTGGTCGATGCCTGCGTGCCGCCGCGCGTGATGGACAACGCGGCACGCACACTGGTGAATTCCGCTCGGCCGCCACGCACCTTGCCGCTGCTGCAACGCCTGCTCAACGGCCCGCTGAAATGGCTGGTCGCCATGCAAGCCAGGAAACAGGTCGCGCGCCGTGCGCCACAAAAAAATTATCCGGCACCGTATGCGATTCTCGATACCTGGGCGAAGTACGGCGGCAGCCCGCTGGCGGTGCCGGCAGACAGCCCAGCGTCCATCGATGCGCTGATCGCCTCGCCAACCACGAAAAACCTGTTGCGCGTTTTTTCCTTGCAGGAGCGGCTCAAGGGCTTTGGCAAGGCAGCACCCGGCTGCAACCCGCAACATGTGCATGTCATCGGCGCCGGCGTGATGGGTGGCGACATCGCGGCATGGTGCGTGCTGCACGGATTCACCGTCACCTTGCAGGACCAGAACATCGCACGCATCGCACCCGCCATCGCCCGCGCGGCGCAACTGTTGGCGAAAAAACTGCGCGACAATAAAGCCGCGCACTTTGCGCTCGATCGCCTGATTGCCGACCCGCAGGGCGACGGCGTGCGCCGCGCGGACGTGATCATCGAAGCCATTTTCGAAAACCTGCAAGCCAAGCAAGACCTGTTCGCCGACATCGAACGCCGTGCGCGGCCGGATGCGCTGCTGGCCTCCAACACCTCGTCGCTGCGCCTGGCGGATATCGCCGGCATCCTGCATCAGCCGGAACGCCTGGTGGGCATCCATTTTTTCAACCCTGTGGCGCAGATGCCGCTGGTGGAAGTCGTCGCCAGCGGAATCACGGCGACGCTGGCTGCGCAGCAGGCGGCGGCTTTCGTGCGCGCCATCGACAAACTGCCGCTGCCGGTCAAGGACGCGCCCGGTTTCCTGGTGAATGCCGTGCTCGCGCCCTACCTGAACGAAGCCATGCGCTGCGTCGATGAAGGCATCGCGCCGGAAATTATCGACGCGGCGATGCTGGATTTCGGCATGCCAATGGGGCCGATCGAGCTGGCCGATACCGTCGGCCTCGACATCGCCCTCGCCGTCGGCCGGCAACTGATCGCAGCAGACCGGCAGCCAAAGAAAGTAGCAGAACTTGTCGCAGAAAAAAATCTGGGCAAGAAAAGCAGCCAGGGCTTTTACCTATGGCGCGATGGCCATGCGCAAAAAGCCGTCGTAGCGCCCGCACCCGCCGGGTTACAGCAACACCTGCTCGAACCGCTGCTCAAGGCAGCGGCCGATTGCGTCGCCAGCGGCGTGGTGCAGGATGCCGACCTGGCCGACGCCGGGGTTATCTTCGGCGCCGGCTTTGCGCCGTATACTGGCGGCCCGATGAACTACCGCGTACAACATCCTGGCCATGAGTAATCAATCCACCACACCACTCACCGACTCGTCACTAGGCCACCTGGAACTGCGTGTCGTGCCGATGCCGGCCGACGTGAATGGCGCTGGTGACATTTTCGGCGGCTGGGTCATGGCGCAGGTCGACGTCGCCGGTGGGTTTGCAGCGCAGCGCCGCGCGCGCGGGCGGGTGGCCACCATCGCCGTGGATTCGTTCATCTTCAAGCAGCCGATTTCAGTCGGCGACCAGGTGAGCTTTTACACGCGCATCCTGCGCGTCGGCCGCACCTCGATCACCGTCGATGTGCAGGTCTATGCCGAACGTAATCCGGAAAACCCGGTAACCGTCAAAGTAACCGAAGCCAAGGTGATCTTCGTGGCGCTGAACTCCGACGGCAGCAAGCGAGCCGTGCCGGCGGAAGAAGTGCCGGCGCTCACCCGGCCTTAGTTCAGTTTGGCGTTTCAGGTAGACCATTCCCCTCCAGAAACGCCCAGCAACGGATTCAAAGACTCAAAGCGTCATGCCGTACCGTCAGCGCTGTGCTCGCCCTGCACTGCCTTTGGGCCGCCTTCGGCAGCTTTGCCCACAATCTCGCGCAACACGCGAAACAGTTCGCGATAGGCGCGCGGCGGTTTGTTTTGCTCTGCCTCTTTCAACGCATTGCGGCGCAACTGGCGCAACTGCTGGATGTCCGCCCCGGGGTAATCGCGGGCGATCCCGGTGCACACGGCTTCGTCTTCCATCAACTGGGTGCGCAGGCGTTCCAGCCGCTGCTGGCGGAGGGTGGCGGCGGCCGAGACGCCATTGATTTCATCCAGCGCGGCTTGCAGCGGCGCGGCATCAATCTCACGCATGATCTTGCCGATCAGCTGCATCTGGCGGCGGCGTGCGCCGTGCTGGGTGAAACGCTGCGCGTCGAGCAGCGCGTCGCGCAGGCGTCCGGGCATGTCGATTTTCTTGAGCCGCTCGGGCGACAATTCGGCAAGCGCTTCGCCGAGCTTTTGCAAGGCCGTCATCTCGCGTTTGAGGGACGACTTGCTCGGCCCGTCATACAGCTCATCCGGACTGTTCAACAAGTCATCCGATGGTTCATCGGGAAAGCTCTCTGGGTGATTTTTCATAAGTTTTGGCGGCATCAACGAGTATGATTATAGCTTTGCGATTTCAAGGATTCCCGCATGGCTGACGCTCTGGAAACAGCTGCACAATTCGGTTTCACGCAGCAAATGTTGCGCGACCTGGCGCAAACCGCGCTGGATCACGCGGCAAAAAACGGGGCGACGGCCTGTGAAGTGGATGTATCGGAAAGCGTTGGCCAGTCAGTCAGCGTGCGTCGGCAGGAGGTGGACACCATCGAATATAACCGCGACAAGGGGCTCGGTGTCACCGTCTATCTCGGCCAGCGACGTGGCCACGCCAGCAGCTCGGATTTTTCGCCCGCTGCGGTGAAAGAAACCGTGGCAGCCGCTTTGGCCATCGCACGCTACACGGCGGCGGATGATTGCGCGGGCTTGCCTGACGCCAAGCTGCTGGCGAAAAAATCGCCGGATCTCGACCTGTTCCACCCGTGGGATGTTCAGGTACCGGCAGCAATCGACCTGGCAAAACGTTGTGAGCAGGCGGCATTAGATGTCAGCCCGTTGATCACCAATTCCGAAGGCGCGACAGTAGGCACGCAGCAAGCGCATTTCATTTCGGCCAACAGCCTGGGCTTCATGGATGGCTACGCCAGCACGCAGCACTATGTGTCGTGCTCGGTGATCGCCGGTGAAGGCGAAGGCATGCAGCGCGACAGCTGGTACACCGCCAGCCGCGATGCGGCCAGGCTCTCGGCCGTTGATCGCATCGGCGATTACACCGCGCGCCGCGCGCTCGCGCGCCTGGGCTCGCGCAAGCTGTCGACGCGCAAGTGCCCGGTGATTTTTGAAGCGCCGCTGGCCATCGGACTGATTGGCAATTTGACGCATGCCATCTCGGGCGGCGCGCTGTACCGCAAAACCTCGTTTTTGCAGAATAGCCTGGGGCAGAAGATTTTTCCGGATTTCGTCAGCATCAGCGAACGCCCGCACCTCAAGGGCGGCATGGCCTCGTCGGCATTCGATAGCGATGGCGTGGCGACGCATGACCGCGAACTGGTGCAAAACGGCGTGCTGCAAGGTTATCTGCTGTCGACCTATTCGGCGCGCAAGCTGGGCATGCAGACCACCGGCAATGCAGGCGGCGCGCACAACCTGCTGGTGACCCCGGGCAAACATGATTTTGCCGGGCTGCTGCGCGAGATGGGCACGGGCCTGCTGGTGACCGAATTGATGGGGCAGGGCGTGAATTACCTGACCGGCGATTATTCGCGCGGCGCGGCGGGCTACTGGGTGGAAAACGGCGTCATCGTCTATCCGGTGGCGGAAATCACCATCGCCGGCAACCTGCGTGAGATGTTTGCCGGCATTGTCGATATCGGCAAGGACATCGACCTGCGTGGCGGCAAGCGCGTCGGCTCGATCCTGCTCGGGCAAATGACCGTGGCCGGAAATTAACGGCCGTCCCATGCAAACCACCCGCCTGTGCATCGTCCGCCATGGTGAAACAGACTGGAACGCCGAACGGCGTTTGCAGGGCCAGGCCGACATCGGCCTGAATGCCACCGGCCGCCTGCAGGCGCAAGCCATGCGCGCGCGCCTGCAGGCGCTGCACTTCGCCGCCGCCTACAGCTCCGACCTCGCCCGCGCCTGGCATACCGCTGAAATTGCGCTGGCCGGAACGGCCCTCGCCGTCTCGCCAGCGCCGACTTTTCGCGAGCGCGACTATGGGCGCTATCAGGGGCTGACCGCAGCCGACGCGGCACGCGACCATCCGGCGATGCATGCCGCACACCAGGCGCGTGATATCCATTACGACTACGGAACCGGCGAATCGCTGGTGGCGTTTGCAGCGCGCGTCAAAGCCGCCATGCAGGCACTGGCCGAACGCCATGTTGGCGAACAGGCGCTGGTATTCACCCACGGCGGCGTGCTCGACATCATTTACCGCCTGGCCACATGGCGCAGCTTGGACAGCCCGCGCGACTTTTCGATTCCGAATGCCGCGCTCAACTGGCTGGCATATGCGGACGGCGAATGGCGAATTCTCGCCTGGGCCGACCAGTCGCATCTGGCGGGAACGCTGGATGAGGTGGCATGAGCAGTCCGGTTTGTGCCTGAATGCTAAAATCGGAACACCTTCCCTTCTCCCTCTTACCCGGATACCGCCATGT
>JBAQUE010000101.1:0-3744 GCA_049297315.1 Rugosibacter sp. | reverse complement strand
TCTCCCTCTGACCCGGATACCGCCATGTTTTCCAAGCAAAATACCCTCGCCAAAACCGATGCCGACTTGTGGGCTGCGATACAGGATGAAAATCGCCGCCAGGAAGACCATATCGAGCTGATCGCTTCGGAAAACTATGTGTCGTGCGCGGTGCTCGAAGCGCAGGGCTCGCAACTGACCAACAAATATGCCGAGGGCTATCCCGGCAAGCGTTATTACGGTGGCTGCGAGTATGTCGATGTGGTCGAGCAACTGGCCATCGAGCGCGCAAAAAAACTGTTCGGCGCGGATTGCGCCAACGTGCAGCCGAATTCCGGGTCGCAGGCCAACCAGGCGGTGTTCATGGCTTTCCTCCAGCCCGGCGACACGATACTCGGCATGAACCTGGCGATGGGCGGGCACTTGACGCACGGCTCGCCGGTGAACATGTCGGGCAAGTGGTTCAAGGTCATCCCTTATGGCCTGAATGCCGATGAGGCGATTGATTACGACGAGATGGAGCGCCTCGCGCACGAGCACAAGCCCAAGCTGATCATCGCCGGCGCGTCGGCGTATGCATTGCGCATCGACTTCGCGCGATTCGCCAAAGTGGCCAAGGCGGTCGGCGCAATTTTCATGGTCGATATGGCGCACTACGCGGGGCTGATCGCCGCCGGCTGTTACCCCAACCCGGTGCCGCATGCCGATGTGGTGACGTCGACCACGCACAAGACACTGCGCGGCCCGCGCGGCGGTTTGATCCTGATGAAAGCCGAGCACGAAAAAGCCATCAACTCGGCGATTTTCCCCGGCCTGCAGGGCGGCCCGCTGATGCATGTGATCGCGGGCAAGGCGATGGCTTTCAAGGAGGCGATGGGCAGCGGCTTCCGCAATTATCAGGAACAAGTCATCAGCAACGCGCAGGTAATGGCCAAGGTGTTGAAATCGCGCGGTTTGCGGATTGTTTCCGGGCGCACCGAATCGCATGTGTTCCTGCTCGACCTGCAAGCCAAGCAGATCACCGGCAAGGATGCCGAAGCCGCGCTGGGCCGTGCGCACATCACGGTGAACAAAAACTCAATTCCGCATGACCCGCAAAAACCTTTCGTCACCTCCGGCATCCGCATCGGCACGCCGGCCATGACCACCCGCGGCTTCACCGAAATCGAGGCCGAGCAGGTCGCCAACCTGATCGCCGACGTGCTCGACGCGCCAACAGATGAGGCCGCGCTGACCCGCGTGCGCAATGACGTCAGCGCATTGTGCAAAAAATTTCCGGTGTATGGCTAAGGGCAGGAAGGGGGAAGGGAGAAGGGGGAAGGGTAAATGCCCTCTCCCGCGCCTAGATTTGAGGATTCGCTCAACCTGCGGGACATACCGCGTTTCACTCTTCTCCGTTCTCCCTTCCCCCTTCCTGCCATGAAGTGTCCCTTCTGCAAGGCGGACGACACCCAGGTCATTGATACGCGGGAAAACGAAGACGGCGATACGGTGCGCCGCCGGCGCCGTTGTGCGGCTTGCGAGAAGCGCTTCACCACCTATGAGCGGGTCGAGCTGCAACTGCCGCAGGTGGTGAAAAAAAATGGCAGCCGCGCCGAGTTCCAGCGCGAGAAATGCAAGGCGAGCATGATGCTGGCCTTGCGCAAGCGGCCAGTGACCACAGAAAGCCTGGACGCGGCGCTCGACCGGATTGAAGAACGGCTGGTGCAACTGGGCTTGCGCGAAGTGGCTTCGGAGCGGATTGGCGAGATGGTCATGCGCGAACTGAAGAAGCTCGACAACATCGCTTACATCCGCTTTGCATCGGTGTATCGGAATTTCGAGGATGTCGATGAGTTTTCAGACGCCATCCGCGAGGTCAAAAAACCGCAGGATGAAAAACCCAAGCCGCCAGAAAAATCGTGACATGAATTTCTCGGCAGTCGATCATAGCTTCATGGCGCGCGCATTAAGCCTTGCGCAGCGCGGGCTGTACACCACCACGCCCAATCCGCGCGTCGGTTGCGTCATCGTCCGTGATGGCGAAATCATCGGTGAAGGCTGGCACGAAAAAGCTGGCGGGCCGCATGCCGAGGTTGCCGCGTTGACGCAAAAAGTCGGCGCTGGCGGGACGGTGGCATCGTCCAATGCAAAAAGCGCAACCGCCTACGTCACGCTCGAACCGTGCAACCATTTCGGCCGCACGCCACCCTGCGTGGACGCGCTGATCGCCGCTGGCGTGGCGCGCGTTGTGGCGGCGATGCCAGATCCGAATCCGCTGGTCGCCGGGCAGGGCCTGGCGCGCCTCGCGGCGGCTGGCATTGCCACCGAATGCGGGCTGCTTGAAGCCGAAGCGCGCGAACTGAATATCGGTTTCATCTCGCGCATGACGCGCGGCCGCCCCTGGCTGCGGCTGAAAATCGCCGCCAGCCTGGATGGCAGGACGGCCCTGGCGAATGGCGTTTCACAATGGATCACCGGCCCCGAAGCGCGGCGCGATGGACACTTGTGGCGCGCCCGCTCATGCGCCGTGCTGACCGGCATTGGCACCGTCAAAGATGACAACCCGCGCCTGACCGTGCGCGGCATCGACACACCACGCCAGCCATTGAAAGTGATCGTGGATAGTCGCCTGGAAACGCCACCGCAGGCTGCCGTGCTGCAAACCGGACAAGTGCTGATTGCCTGCGCAGTGGAGGATGCCGCACGGCACAGCACGCTGACGGCCGCAGGCGCCGAAATCGTTGTGCTGCCCAGCGCGCAAGGCAAGGTGGATCTCAATGCCCTGCTCATGGAACTTGGTCGCCGCGGCATCAACGAAGTATTGGCCGAAGCCGGCGCCCGGCTCAATGGTGCACTGCTGCAGGAAAACTGCGTGGATGAACTGCTGCTTTATCAGGCGCCGATACTGCTCGGCGACCAGGCGCGCGGCATGTTTGATCTCGGTGAGTTGAACGACCTGGCGGATGCGCGGCGATTGGAAATCGTCGAACGCCGTCTCATCAGCGCCGATTTTCTGCTTCGCGCCCGGTTTTTATAAACGGGCAATACCGCCGCACACCACGCAGGCGGCGTCGCGCGGGACGCGGATTTCGCGCCAGCCCATGGCCAGGCCGTCGAGCAGCAACAGGCGGCCGCCCAGGCTTTGGCCACAACCAACAATCAGCTTCAGCGCCTCGGCGGCCTGCATGCTGCCGATGATGCCGGTGATGGGCGCGAACACGCCGGTGACGGCGCAGCGCAATTCATCCGCCTCGTCGGCTTCGGGGAACAGGCAGTCGTAACACGGGGCGTCGGGCTGACGCGAATCGAACACGCTGACCTGGCCATCGAAACGAATCGCCGCACCGGAGACCAGCGGTTTTTTCGCCGCGACACAGGCGCGATTGACCGCATGGCGCGTGGCGAAATTGTCGCAGCAATCGAGCACCACGTCGGCCTGCGCGACCTGTTCCGCCAGCCGCCCGCCTGCCAGGCGCTCGGTCAGCGCAATGACCTGGCATTCGGGATTGAGCTCGGTCAGCGTGTGCTGGCCAGACGTCGCCTTGGCCTCGCCGACGGATGAGGTGCGATGCAGTATCTGGCGCTGCAAATTGGTCAGGTCGACCGCATCGCCATCGGCCAGCACCAGCGTGCCCACGCCGGCTGCGGCGAGATAGCAGGCGGCTGGTGAGCCCAGGCCGCCGGCGCCAACCACCAGCACGCGCGCATTGCTAATCGCTTGCTGGCCTTCGATACCGATTTCAGGCAACAGGATGTGGCGGCTGTAGCGCAGCAGTTGTGCGT
>JBAQUE010000100.1:0-3066 GCA_049297315.1 Rugosibacter sp. | reverse complement strand
CTGATGATTGATCTGCATTGCCATATTCTGCCGGGTATCGATGACGGGTCGCCGGACTTGGAGACTTCGCTGGCGATGGCGCGGATTGCGGTTGCGGATGGCATCACCACGCTGGCTTGCACGCCGCATATTTATCCGGGGCTGTATGAAAACACGGGCGATGGCATCCGCCGTGGCGTGGCGCAGTTGCAGGCGGCGCTGGACGAGGCGGGGATCGCCTTGCGCCTGACTTGCGGGGCGGATGCGCATCTGGCGCCCGACCTGCCGGCCAAGCTGCGCAGCGGCGATGCGCCGAGCCTGGGCGATACGCGTTATTTTTTGCTGGAGCCGCCGCATCATGTGGCGCCGCCACGGTTTGCGGAATTCGTGTTCAACCTGATTGCGGCCGGTTATGTGCCGCTGATTACGCATCCGGAACGGCTGACCTGGATCGAGGATCATTACGCGACGTTTTGTGCGCTGGTGACGCAGGGGGCGTGGATGCAGGTGACTTCGGGCAGCCTGACCGGGCGCTTTGGCGATGAGGCGAAATATTGGGGCGAGCGCATGCTGGACGAAGGACGGGTGCATATCCTGGCGACCGATTCGCATGGCGTCAAGCGGCGGCCGCCCTTGCTGGCGGAAGGTTGTGCGGCGGCGGAGCGTTGGGTGGGGGCGGAGCAGGCGCGGCATTTGGTGTACACCCGGCCTGCCGGTATACTCGAAGACTTGGCGCCATCGTTGATGCCGGCATTGCCCCAGCGGGCTGCCGGAGGGCGCAAGCAACAGGGATTGTGGCGCCGGATATTTGGCTAGATGCGGGTTGTCGGTGATTGGATTGAGTGTTTGGCCAGGAGGTGCTGAATGAATAAATTGATGAATTCCGCGATGGGTTTGCTGGCCGGGGCGGTGTGCCTTGGCTTGCTGGGCGGCCCGGCGCTGGCTGCTGAGGATGGTGTTGCGCCAGCGAACAGCGCAGCGGGCCCGGCCGCCACTGCACCCGCGGTCTCTGCGGCGTCGCCGGTGAATCCTGCCGCAGACCCTACGCAACGGATTACGGATTATCAGATCGGCGCTTCCGACTTGCTGGAGATTTCAGTGTTTCAGGTGCCTGACATGTCGCGCACGGTGCGTGTCAATTCGCATGGGCTGATTTCCCTGCCGCTGATCGGCGTGGTAAAGGCGGGTGGATTGACGGCGCAGGAGCTGGAGGCGGCAATCGCGCAGAAGCTTGCGGAAAGCCTGTTGCAGGACCCCCAGGTGAGCGTGTTCATCAAGGAATTCGTCAGCCAGCGGGTGACTGTTGAGGGCAGCGTGGCCAAGCCCGGTGTTTATCCGCTCACCGGGCGCACGACACTGTTGCAGGTGATTGCCCTGGCGTCAGGGGTTGATCTGGTGGCGGAAGAAAATGCAGTCAAGGTGTTTCGCCAGAACGGGGATGACGCCAACGGGGGGCGTACCGCGCTGATTTATGACCTGGAGGCGATCCGTGCTGGCCGTGTGGAAGACCCGCTGATCCAGGGCAACGACCTGGTGGTGGTGGAAAAATCGGGCGCGCGCTCGGCGCTGAAGGGCGTGACCGATACCTTGCGTGGTTTTTTCAGTTTTGGCCGGTATTGATCAAGATCATGACAACAGCTAGTTCGAATCCAGACGATAGCGGGAAAGCAGAAGCAGCATCCACCCGGCAGCACCCGGCCGGCGCATTGATCGAGCGCCCGGAGACGTTGCCGAGCACTTATCTGCGGCATGAACCGCCGCATGCGGCGGCGGAGGATGACGATGCGATCAATCTGCGCGATTACTGGGATATCATCGTCAAGCGCAAGGGCACGGTGCTGACGTTTTTCCTGATTACCGTGGTGTCGGTGGTGACGGCCACTTTGCTGATGACCAGGATCTACCGTGGCAGCCTGACCTTGCAGATCGACCAGCAGGAATCCAAGGTGACGCAGATCCAGGAGGTGATGCCGAACGAGTCGCTGGCGTCGAGCAAGGATTTTTACCAGACGCAATATGAGTTGTTGAAGAGCCGCTCGATGGCGCAGCGCGTTATCGAGCAACTCAACCTGGGCGAGAACCCGCTGTTCGCGAAAAAGAAGGAAGGCGGCTGGCTGGATTTTTTTGGCGGCGAGACCAAGGCCGCCGGCGCCGCGGCGACTGAAGACAGGGACCGCGAAACCAGGCTGATGACCGCTTTTCTTGATCAGTTGACCATCGAGCCGTTGCGTAATTCGCGGTTGGTCAAGATTCATTTTGACAGCCCCGATCCACAGCTTGCGGCGCAGGTGGCGAATACGATTTCGACGGTGTTCATCAACCTGAACCTGGAACGCCGCATGGATGCTTCATCCTATGCGAAGACATTCTTGCAGGAGCGTTTGCAGCAGATCAGGGTGAAACTGGAAGATTCGGAGAAGTCGCTCAACGAATTCACCCGCAAGGAGGGCATCGTCAAGGTTGATGAAAAACAGCCGAGCCCGGATGCGCAGTCATTGCAGGAATTCACCACGGCGCTGGCCAAGGCGCAGGGCGAGCGGATCCGCACGGAGTCGCTGTATAACCAGGTGAAATCGGCGGATACCTCGGCGCTGAGCGCGGTGATCGAGAACAAGGTGGTGCAGGAGTTCAAGGCGCGCAAGGCCAAGCTGGAGGCGGATTATCAGGAGGGCTTGAAAATCTACAAGCCGGCATATCCGAAGATGGTGCAGATCGAAAGCCAGATTGCCGAGATGCAGGCCAAGATCGACGAGGAAATTTCCCAGGTGCGCGGTGCGATCAAGGCGGATTACGATGCGGCGCGCGCGCAGGAAGAGATGCTCACGGCGAAGTTGCAGCAAAGCAAGGAGACGGTGCTCGACGTGCAGGACCGCAGTTTTCAATACAACATCCTGCAGCGCGAGGTGGATACCAACCGCCAGTTGTATGAGGGCTTGCTGCAACGCTATAAGGAAATCGGCGTGGCCGGCGGCATCGGCGTGAATAACATCACGATTGTGGACAAGGCGGAAGTGCCGATCAAGCCATACAAGCCAAGCTTGATGATCAATGGGCTGATTGCGGTGTTCCTCGGGCTGTTTGGCGGCG
>JBAQUE010000099.1:0-1585 GCA_049297315.1 Rugosibacter sp. | reverse complement strand
GTCGGCATGGCCAAGTCCTTGCATTAGATAGGCCATGTAGTCATCGAACTCTTTGGCGATGTCCATCTCATCCCCTCAAAAGGAAAGATGAACATATCATGCCAGATTTTATGACACAGTAAGACTAATTCCTTTTTTCGCCGGGCATGGCGGGGTTTTGCGGCGCGGTCTTCTCCACCGCCTTGGGCTTGGCGTCCACGACTGGCGCAGGGGGTTGCTGCACTGCGGATGCCGGCGCCTCTTCTGGCGCCGGAGGCAGGGATTCCTGATAAACCATATCCTTGCCAGCCTTGCCGGAAGAAGGATCATTCGCGGTGATCGTGATTAAGCCCTCGGGTGTATCCGGCCAGCTTTCGGGGACGCCTTTCAATGCCTGCTCCATGTAGCCGATCCAGATTGGCAATGCCGCAGACCCGCCGGTTTCGCCACTGCCCATGCGCCGTGGCGCATCAAAGCCTATCCAGGCAATACCAACCACCGTGGGTTGATAGCCGCAGAACCAGGCGTCAACATAATCGTTGGTCGTGCCGGTCTTGCCGGCCAGGTCCCCACGCTTCAATACTTGGGCGCGGGTGGCGGTGCCACGGCGCACGACGTCGTGCAGCATGCTGTCCACCAGCCAGGCATTGCGCGCATCGATGACGCGCAACGATTCATCACCGGCGATAACTGGCCGGGTAGCCGCCAGCACATTGCCTTTATCGTCGAGGATCTGGCGCACGATGTAGGGTTCGATGCGATAGCCGCCATTGGCGAACACCGAATAGGCCACGAGTTGTTGCCAGGGCGTGACCGAGCCGGCGCCCAGCGCCATGGTCAGGTAGGGCGGATGCTTTTCGGCATCAAAGCCGAAGCGGGTAATGTAATCCTGCGCATAACGGGGGCCGATGGCGCGCAGCAGGCGGATTGAAACCATGTTTTTGGATTTCGCCAAGGCCGTGCGCAAGGTCATCGGCCCTTCATATTTGCCATCATAGTTCCTCGGCTCCCAGGCCTGGGAACCGGTTTCATCGGCGCTGATGGAAATGGGCTCATCCGGAATGACAGAGGCCGGGGTATAGCCTTTTTCCATGGCCGCAGAATAAATGAATGGCTTGAAACTGGATCCCGGCTGGCGCCAGGCTTGCGTGACATGGTTGAACTTGCTGCGGCTGAAATCAAAGCCGCCGACCAGCGCACGGATCGCCCCATCGATCGGGCTGGCGGCGACAAACGCAGATTGAACTTCCGGCAATTGGAGAATCTGCCAGCCCTTGTCGGTTTTCTGCACGCGGATGATGGCGCCGCGCCGCAGGCGTTTGTTCGGTGGCGCCTTGTCGCTCAGCATCGGGGCGGCAAACTTGAGTCCATCCGCCTGGATATTCAGCACTTCGCCACCACGCAAGTAGGCGTTGACACGTTGCGGTGTAGCCTCGAGGACAAGCGCCGGCAACAAGTCATCATTGTCGCTGAAATCGCTGAGCAACTCTTCCAGCGCTTCATCCTGCCCGGCGGTGACATTGGCCATGTCGACATAGGTTTCCGCACCGCGGTAGCCGTGGCGCCGGTCATAATCAAGCACACTTTTGCGCAGGCTGCGATACGC
>JBAQUE010000098.1:0-30734 GCA_049297315.1 Rugosibacter sp. | reverse complement strand
GTGTTCACCAAGGGCGACGGCGTGACCGTGACGCTGACCAACAGCGGCAGCGACCTGACCCTTGGCTATTCATCACCCTCATCACCTGCAACGACGTCAACCCTGGCGAACCGGGTGAGCGGTTTTGCATTGGCCTACTATCAAGCGGACGGTCTCACTCCAGCCACCAGTAACAGCGATATCCGCTTTGTACAGATCAGCTTGACCCTGTATGACAGCAGCACCGGCGGACGGAGCATTGCGCAACGCACCCGCATCGCCCTGAGGAACGCCTGATGAAACCACTCCACCCCCATTCGCGCCAGCGCGGCATCGTCAGCGTTGTGGCGGCGATCATCCTGATTGCCGCAGTCGTCTTTGTGCTGACGCAAACCTATGGCATTGTCGGCGTCAGCAGCCAATCCAATGCCCAGCAACTGGATAGCACAGCGGCATTTTTCCTGGCCGAGAGCGGACTGGAACAGGGCCAGGGCAAATTGCGCCTGGCCCCCGACCCAACACTTCAAAGTGCGTGCCTGACCGATGTCCCGGGAACCAGTCCCACGATTGGCCGCGGCACGTTTACCCTGAGCGCTACATCAGCCGGTTGCGATGTCAGCAACCTGAATTGCACCAGTTGCACGATCACCTCGACGGGCAAGGTGGGCGCGGCGTCGCGCACCGTTGTCAGCGTCATCAGCCTGGCCGCGCCCAGCGGCGGGGCTATGGGCTGCGGCGGGAGCGGGGTGACGCCGGTGGATTGCCCGATAACGACACCGGCTGCGTATTTGAACAAGGATATCATTCAGTCAATTAACGTCACGACGGTTCCTGTCATCCTGTTCAGCAACATGGCCTACCTGCGGCATCCGGCGGGGGGCGCCAACAAGGTCAACGCCGCCACGGACTGTGTTCTGCTCGGTCCTACATCGCCTGCCTGCATTACCCAATGGAACGATGAATCCAACCACAGCAGCGGCAGTAATGTGGTCGGCAGCCGTGGGGCCAGTGTCCGCATAGACACGCCAGGCAGCTACACCATTACCCAGCATTTAACGGCGGACAGCTTGTTTGCCGCCGTGGGCGCCAAATTCGGCGCCACGGGGAGCCCGCTGACCATCGCGGGTTCTTATTGGAGCGATGATAGCAAGTCGGTCGGCCTCACTGTGAGCAACAATGCGACCGCCAGCGGCACGACAAACAATGGCGCAGCTTGTGCTGCAGATGATGGTTCCGCGACCTGCCCTACCGCGACTTCACCGCCATCGGATCCGTCCGGCTCTGCGCAGACCAGCCGCAGCTGGTGCTACGACGCGGATACGCTGGTTCTGGGCTTCTCGGGCAAGTCATCGACTAATGATAATGGCGATTTAACCGCCTTCCAGCTAGGTACTTCTCCCCCATCATCGGTTCCCTCAGGGCTTTCAGTCACCGCCTTTCCCAAGCCGGTCACAGGCACCAATTCAGAGCTTTATTCGGCGATGCGCTACATTTACAACCCGGCGTACATGTCTCCAAGCAATTCCAATACGCGCTCTGGCGCGCTGGTGACTGGTTATGCCAAAACAACATTTACTGCCAACCTTACAAAAAACGCCTCATACCTGGAGGCGACTTCAGTCAGTGACGACCCATTGGCTCTAACGGCATCACCGACTAACCCCGTCCCCATTAAGCTGACAGGTCAGACAGGGCCAACTTTGATCACTGGCACTTGCAAGACCTCCGATCTCACCACGAATTGCGCAATTGCGGGAGGTATCGGATTCTATGCAACTAACCAGAAACCAAAGCCAAACGAAAATTTGTCCGACGTGTCGGGCAGCGCTGCGAGTACGCGCTTGACGGTCTCGGCGGCGCAACTACCCTATTTGGCGAATGGCGATACCATTTTTATCAATGGGGTCACCGGCGCCACAGTCACTTATGCATCGGGAACGACGCCCGGAGGTATTGGGACGTATAACCTGAGTACACCGCTAACTATCAGCCCCCTCGATAGCATCACCTCGAACGGCACCAAGGTGACCACATCGGCACCAGACGCGACCCCCCCTCAAATTCCGGCAGCCGGTAGCATTATTGCCATGCGCTGGACAGGTTCCGGAGTGGGGCAGTTTTCACCAGGTCCTATAACGGTCGCATCGGCCCCGGTAACCAGCAGCATTGGGGGCAACACGACCACCACATTTGATTTGTCCGCCCCAACGGTTACGCCGTTGTCGGGTGGTGTTCAGATTTGCGGTGGCATCTGCGCTTTCTTCAACCATGCTTCAGCCGACGCACAAACTTCCTTCACAATCGGCATAACCGGTACCCGCGAGTGGGCCGCCGGCATGACCTGCCTGAAGGGCGTGGATACGGCCAGCATTGTTGCCCTGACAGGCACGTCCGCCACCGTACAAGCCACCTCGTGGACCGAGCCGGTGCATTAAAAAGTCGGCGCTGGCGAGACGGCGCGATTTCCCTGTCGAGGTACGGCTATCGCGCGATGAATCGCGCTCCTACGGGATAAATATGGGCGCACAGGGTGAAGCACGCCCAGGTGGACGTCAGTCATGCGATTGCCATCCTGACGGCGGCGCCGAGACAGGCAAATCCGGCCAATATGAGCAGGATGCCGATGCGCCGTGAGGCGCGTGCGCCGGGCCGGGGAATCTGTATCCAGCGGTTGGACAAGGCTTCAATGCCTTTCAACAGGCTGGGCCGGATCAGCATGGCAAAGCCGATAAGCAGGACAGCCACAGCCATTGCCCATGAGACAAGATTGGCGGTGCGCAAGCCCATGCCGAGCCGTTCTGCGGGTATGCCCGCCAGTTGGATATGCCCTGCGTAGAGCAGGTATAGCAAGGTCAGCGCACCGGCGATGATGGCGCCGCCAAACGGGCGGTGGTGGCGGTAGATGAACCGTTCTACACGCCAGGGGCGGGAACAGGCTTCACCCAGTTTGCGTCGCAGCGGGAAATTGCGCAGCGTATCCGGCCGGCCGGTCCTGGCAAACAGCAAACTCAGGCGAAGACCGGCAATGACCAAGGCCGCGCCGGCAATCGCTAGGCATAATCTGACCCAGAACAAGACGCCGCCACTACAACAGGCGATGCACGGGGCAGCTCAATGGCGTCCCTTGACGGCAGCGCCCAGTTGCCACATCGGCAGGAAAATGCCCAGCATGAGGATCAGCACCAATATACCCATGGCAAGCATGATGATGGGTTCGATGGTTTCACTGAGCCGGCCGATTTCATATTCGACATCTTCCTGGTAGATGTCGGCTACTTTGGCCAGCATGCCGTCGATGTCGCCGGTTTCTTCACCCACGGCTATCATCTGCAACTCAAGCGGCATGAAGATGCCGGCGGCCTGCGAGACGCGCAGCATGCTCTCGCCACGCTCTATGCCGGCGCGCATGGCCAGGATGCGTTCTTCATAAAAGGCGTTGTCGACCACCCGCGAGACAAGGGTGAAGGCCTGCACCAGCGGCACGCCGCTTTTGCTCGCCGTGGCCAGGGCGCGGCAGAAACGCGCCAGCGTGGCTTTTTTCAGGATGCCGCCGGCAATGGGGATGCGCAGTTTGAGCTTGTCCCAGGTGTAGCGGCCAGACGGTTGCCCAACAAACAGCTTGAAGCCATAAAAACACCCGGCGATCACGCCCAGCACAAGCCACCAGTAGTTCACCGCAAAGTTGGATGCCACGATCAAAATGCGGGTCATCAACGGCAGGGTGGCGCCAAACTTGTCGAAGAAGGTGGCGAAGACGGGAATGACGAAGAGGGTCAGGATGCCGACGGCGATGGCGATGGCGACCAGCACGAAGCTGGGGTAGCGCAAGGCGCTTTTGATCTTCTTCTGCATATGGTCTTCAAACTCGATCTGCGCGAACAGGCGGCGGAATATTTCTTCAAGCTGCCCGGAGTTTTCGCCAACGCGAACCATGGCGACGTAGTATTCGTTGAACAGTTTCGGGTGATGCGAGAGTGCGGTACTCAGGTCGGCGCCCTTTTCGAGGTCAGCACGGATACCACGCAGGATGCGCACCAGCGCGGTGTTAATGGTCGATTTCTGGATGCTGGCGAGCGACTGGATCATCGGTACGCCGGCTTTGACCATGGTTGCCATCTGCCGGGTAAATAGCAAGAGGTCGCGTATTTTGAGCGCGCCATGCTCCATGATGCGCCGCAACCAGGCGGGCGCTTCCCGCGCGCTGTCGCGTTGCAGATTGATGGTGATCGGGGAAATGCCCGTGGTCAGCATCCATTGGGCGACAGCATCCTGGCTGGGCGATTCGATGGTGCCGGTCATGATCTCGCCACGACTGCTGCGCCCTTTGTATTCAAAGACTTCCATGGCGATCTTCCTGTTGCTGGATTAAAAATCGGTTGCGGCGACAACACTCATCGCTTCGGCGATGGTGGTTTCACCCCGCGCCACCAGGCTCAGCGCACTGCGTTCCAGACTATGTTCACCCAGGGATTCGCGCGCGGCTTTTTCGAATTCGATCGGATCACCATGGTGAATGATGGCTGAAAGCGTGCTGTTCATTTCAAGAAACTCGAAGACGCCAATACGCCCGAGGAATCCGCTGTTGTTGCAGCGGGGACACCCGCTGCCTTTGCGGAAGACTGCTTGCGACAATGCCTTGCCATAGTGGTGGGTTGCCCAGGCCATTTCGTCAACCGAAGGCTGATGGGGTGCGGCGCAGTCAGTGCAGATAATGCGCAGCAGGCGCTGCGACACAACGCCGAGCAGTGTTGAGGCAATCAGGAAGCCGGGCAGCCCCATATTGAGCAGGCGCCCCGGCGTGCTGGCGGCGTCGTTGGTGTGCAAGGTGGATAACACCATATGGCCGGTCATGGCGGCGCGTGCGGCGATTTGCGCGGTTTCCTGGTCGCGGATTTCGCCAACCAGGAGGATGTCCGGATCCTGCCGCAGGAAAGAGCGCAGCATGCGCGGGAAGGTGAGGTCGATTTTTTCATTGACCTGCACCTGGGTGATGCCGGCGATGCGGTATTCAACCGGGTCTTCGACAGTCAATATCTTGACATTGCGTTGGTTGAGGACACCCAATGCGCCGTACAGCGTGGTGGTTTTGCCGGAGCCAGTGGGGCCGGTGACGAGCACGATGCCGTGCGGTGACTGGATGACTTTCTTGAATTTTTGCAGCATCTCTGGCGGCATGCCGGACTGGCCGAGGTCGCGCAGGCCCTGGCTCTGGATCAGCAGGCGCATGACGGCGGATTCGCCATGCAGCGTAGGAATGGTGGACAAACGGATATCAATGCGCTGGGAACTGACGATCATTGAAATGCCGCCATCCTGGGGCAGGCGTTTTTCAGCAATATCAAGACTCGCCATGAGCTTGAGCCTGACCAGCAGCGCCATGGCGATGCGCAGGTCGGTCTGGACTTGCTGGTGGAGCTGGCCATCAATGCGGAAACGCACGGTCAGCCGGGTTTCTTCCGGCTCGATGTGGATGTCCGAGGCGCGCATCTGGATGGCTTCTTCAAACACGGTCTGCAGGAACTTGATGACGGGGGCGTCAACATCGTCAATGGAAAACTTGAGCTGGTTGAGGTCGACCACGCCGCTTTCCCGTTCGAGCTCGCGCTTGGCCTCATTGGCGTATTCGTCGAGCTGGTCGGTCTTGCGGTACATCCGGTCAGCGGTCTTGCTGAACTGGTCATTGGTGATGACAGCGACATAGATCGGCCGCCCGACCAGATTGGCCAGCTCATCCTGGTCGCGCAGGCTGGTGGGGTCGGCCAGGCCGACAAGATAGGAGTCGCCACGGTCTTCAAGAATAATCGCCTTGTAGCGGCGCGCCTGGATTTCAGTCAGTAGCTGGACAAGCTCTGGCGCAACCTCGAAGCGGCGCAGGTCAACAAAGGGAAACCCCTGTTGTTCGGCGATGACCCGCGCCATTTGCTCTTCGGTCACAAAGTTGTTTTCAACCAATACGCGGCCAAGCATGCGCCTGGTGCGCTTTTGCTCGGCCAGCGCTTCGGTGAGCCGGGACTGGGTCAAATAGCCATGTTTGATCAGCACGGCGCCAAGCTGTTCTGTTTTTATCGTTGTCTTTACAGCCTGTATAGCAACCATTGGGAACTCTCCAGTAAGGATTCAGTGCGCTGTGCAGGCATGATGAAGCCTGCCAATGAAAAGTAATTAATCGCCAAAAATTACAAGCGCCATCATGCTAATCGATTTCGGCGGCCAACTGTAAATACTGGTGCCGGCCCGGATACCGCTGCGTAGGAGCCTGATTTATCGGGTGATCGGCGGGCGACAATGACGCCCGGATATTTTGCGGTACGGCTATCGCGCTTCTGCAGGATTGAGGTTCTCTTGACTTTGCACCGGGCGGACGGATAGCAAACATGTTCTGGGCGAATCAATGGCTGGACAATACGGCGCCATCGACAAAGTACATATCGACCTGCCCCTTGCCCTTTGCATCAATTTTTCCCCGGTACGCGCAACTAAAATCGGCGCGGATCAGATCGTAGGTATAGGCCGAGATATTGACGCGTCCTATTTCGCCCGCACTTTCCATGCGGGCGGCGATGTTTACCGTATCGCCCCAGATATCAAACGTGTATTTACGTTTGCCGACTACTCCAGAGACGACAGGCCCCGAATGGATGCCGACACGCAAATCCCACTTGAATGCGGCATCGCGGTTGCGTCTGCCCAAATATTCTGTCATGCGCAGCCCCGCCCGGGCACACCGTTGTGCGTGGTCATCGCAAAACTTTGGTAACCCGGCCGCCGCCATGAAAGCATCGCCGATAGTTTTTATTTTCTCGAGGCCTTCTGCGTCGCAGATGTCATCAAATGCCACAAAAATATCGTTTAACTCGGCAACCATGCGGCTGGCGGGCATAGTGGCCGAGGTTTGTGTAAACCCGCTGAAATCGGTGAACAAAATCGAAACTTCGTCATGGCGTACCGGGCGGACTTTGCCTGTCGCGGTCAACTCTGCCGCAATTTCTACCGGCAGGATGTTTTGCAGCAGTTCCTGGGTTTGCGCCCTGGCCTTGTCAAGCAATTGGTTCTGCATCCTTAATTCATCCGCTGCTGCCTTGAGCGCAATCTGGTTGCGAATCCGCGCGAGTACGATGGATGGGCTGATGGGTTTGGTGATGTAATCAACTGCCCCCAAGGCCAGGCCTGTTTCTTCATTTTCAATTTCGGTCATCGCCGTGACAAAGATCACTGGAATATCCTTGCATGCGGGATCAGCCTTTAATTCACGGCAAACTGCATAGCCATCCATTTCCGGCATGACGATGTCGAGCAAAATCAGGTCTGGATGCGGCGCGGTAGTGGCGATTTTCAGCGCCCGCGCGCCACTGGTCGCCAACTTGACGGTGTATTGATCTTCCAGGAGATCGCTCATCAAGGACAGGTTTTGTGGCGTGTCATCCACCACCAGTATGGTTGGGCGTTGTGCTTGCTGGTCAGTCGTTTCAGGCATGGGAGGTATTCTGTGCGGATTTGGCGAGCGCATCTTGGAGTATTTCCAGCCCGCGTTCACTGTCAAATTGGTTGACGGCTGATTGCAGGTTGGCAAAATGCTTGGGAAAGGCCGATTTGAGCAGCGCGGCGTGTTCACTGAGCAGCCGCTCCGCATTGCCATCGCTGGTCAGCAGGGCGCTTAATTGCTGGCAGATGGTGGCAAGCTGTTGCGCATCAACGACTTGCGGCAGGTCTGCGGCAGCGGCCGGCAGCGCCGAGAGGATGTCTTTTATTTGCTGCGCCAGGGCCGCTTCCAGAGGGTCCAGCACGGCATCCAATGCGCCGTCGGCGTTGTTGTCACGCAATGCCTGGTCTAGCGCCTTGGCGGCGTCTTGCAATTCAGCCGCGGCGATATTGCCGGCCAGGCCTTTGAGCGTATGCGCCAGGCGCCCGGCGGTCTTGTGGTCTTGCGCTTGCAAGGCCTGGCGGATATCCGCTACAACATTGGCCTGGGTGTCGGCAAATCCGCGTAGCATGGAAAGATAGCGCGCTGGCTTGCCTAGCACCCTGCGCAACCCTTCTGCCTGATCCAGCCCGGGAATGAAAAGTGGCAGGGCGTCTTCAATTTTTGAGGATTCAGGCTCATGGGCAAGCGGTGTAGCGGTGATGGCGCCATTGCCGTTGAGCCGTGGCTTGATCCAGCGCAACAGGGTGCGGAACAGGACGTCCGGGTCGATGGGTTTGGGGATGAAATCCACCATGCCTGCGGCTTTGCATTCTTCCTGGTCGGAGACCATGGCATTTGCTGTCATGGCGACAATCGGGATGCTGGAGCCGAATTTTTCGGCACGGATCGCCCGCGTGGCTTCTATGCCGTCCATCACCGGCATCTGGATGTCCATCAAGATGATGTCATAAGGGTGCATGCTGCTGGCCTGGGTACGCACTTTTTCACAGGCAACCAGGCCATCTTCGGCAACATCGACCACCAGGCCAGCATCGCGGAGTATCTCGCAGGCGACTTGCTGGTTCAGATCGTTGTCTTCGGCAAGCAGGATGCGCGCGCCGTGGATGACGTTCAGCGCCTCTATCGTGACTTCTCCTGTCGCGGTGGCTGTTTCATCCCGCTCACGCGGGGCGCCCCCCATCAGGTCAATCAGGACGTCGAACAGGCTCGACGGCGTAACCGGTTTGTCGAGCACTTTGGCGATGCCCGCCTTGTTTGCCGCTTCGGCAACGCCATCGCGGCCATAGGCGGTGAGCATGAGCATTTTGGGTAGGTGGTTAAGCGGCAGGCGTTTTAGCTGCTGTGCGGTCTCGATGCCATCCATGCCGGGCATTTTCCAGTCCAGCAGCACGATGTCATAGGGGGTATCGCTTGCGTCGCTGGCTTGAATCTGGCGGATTGCCGCTTGCCCGCTATCGGCCAGGCTAACCTGGAAACTCATGCCGGTCAGCATTTCGCCCATGACCCGGCGCGCGGTGTCCAGGTCGTCCACAACGAGCACCCGGCGGCCGCGCAGGTCAACTTGCGGGCGCAATTCGCGTTGCGCCGCCGTGCCAATCGCCAGGCGCGCGGTAAACCAGAAGGTAGAGCCATGCCCATAGTCGCTTTCGACGCCCACTTCGCCTCCCATCTGATTGGCGAGTATCTTGGTGATCGACAACCCCAACCCGGTGCCACCGTATTTGCGCGTGGTGGAGGCATCCGCCTGCTGGAAGCTCTGGAACAGCTTGCCTATCTGCTCGGGGGTGAGGCCGATGCCGGTGTCGCGCACGGCGAAACGCAGCAGGATGCCATTTGCATCGCGCTGGTGGACGCGCACGGCGATGTCGATTTCGCCGTGTTCGGTGAATTTGACGGCGTTGTTGGCGTAGTTGATGAGCATCTGTGACAGGCGCAGCGCATCGCCCTGCAACTGATCGGGCACATCCTGGGCGACATCGAACAATAGTTCCAGCCCCTTGCTGCTGACCTTGTCGCTAATGAGGTTGCCGACCTTGATCAGCATCTGCTCAAGGCTGAATTCGTCAATTTCAAGCTCAAGTTTGCCCGCCTCGATCTTGGAGAGGTCAAGGATGTCATTGATGATGCCCAGCAGGTGATGGCCGGATTGCTGCACTTTGACCAGGTAGTCGCGCTGCTGGTTATCGAGTTTGGTTTTCAGCGCAAGGTGACTCATGCCGATGATGGCATTCATGGGGGTGCGGATTTCATGACTCATGTTGGCCAGGAAGGCGGATTTTGACGCTGTGGCGTCTTCTGCCTTTTTGCGCGCTTCGACAGTTTCGTTCAGTGAAACTTCGAGGGCTTCAACCATGCGGGTGTTGTGGATGGCGATGGCGGTATGCGATGCAAGGGCGCGGAAAATCACTTTCTCCGGCTCGCCATAGACGCCTGTGCGGGCGGCCTCTATGACCATGATGCCCAACTGGCGGTCACCAACCGAAAGCAGTGCGTAGAGGCCACTGTGCGGGCTGCCTTTGCCTTGCCGGTCACTTGCAGCAGGATCTGCCTGACCCTTTGCGCCGTCACGTGGCTGATCCCGCTCGCGTGAAATCATGTCACGGCGTTCCCGGATGGCGCGGGCGACATAGGATGCCTGATCACTGCGGTTGATGGTTGCAGGCGCGGGGGACAAGTCTGCGCCCGCATGGAAGGCCTTCGTCAAGGTAGTTCCGTGCTCATCCAGTAAATAGATGGTGAGGCTATCCACAGCAAGGTGGGCACTGCGGTCCTGAAATAAATAGCGGTTCAGTGCGGAAAACACGGCTGTGCGGTCAAGACTGGCCGTCAGTTCGCGGCCAATATTGCCCAGGGTTTCAATCGTCAAGCGCGTTTCTTCCACTGCCTGGGTCCGGTCAGCGACGCTTTTCTCCAACAGCCGCTCGGTCTGCTGCAAGCCCTCGACAATATCTATCTGGGCCTTGACCTTGTCTTTCCATTCTTGATTCAAACGATCACCAAGCGCTATGGCGAACAATACGATTTGCATGGACATGCAAAATTGCGCTGTATTGCTGACCAGCATATTATTGAGTAACGGGCCGCTTTCTCCCATTGCACTGATCAGCAATTGAAAACTGCTCATGTCCGAAAAAACCATGCCCAATAATGGTACGCTCAAGGCCACCAGCAAATAATAGGCGCTACGCTCGCGGTTGTAGGCAGAAATCAGGCCGACAATGACCGCCAGGAATATCGCCATGACAAAAGACAAGGCTGCGTAATTTGCAAATGCCTGCGGTATAACCACGATAAGTAATGGGGAGAGCAGATAGAGCCCCGCAATGATCCTGAATACTTGATCGGGTTTGGGCATCCTTTGGCGAGTGTGCAACAAATGGCGCGTAAAAAATAGCAGGGTGGCCGCGCTGAGCGCAAAGCCGACCGGCATCACCATGCCCATCCACTGGTCCGCGCCTTGCCAGGGAATATCCTTGACCAGAATATTTCGTGGGACAAGCATGATTGCCAGGCTGCTGGCAAAACCAGCATACAACAAATGGATTACATCGCGGCGCAACACCACAAAAGCCAGCAGACTGAAGAGCACCATCGCTGCCGTGACGCCAAAAAACCAACCTTGTATCCAGTATTGCTTGTTTTCATGCGCCTTCAGCGCCGTCGGCATCCATAACCGAATGGGCGCCAGCTGCGATGAAGTGCCTTGCAGCCTTAAAAAATACACCTGCTCGGCATGCGGGAGTAGCGTCACTGGAAAGACAAAGTTTCTATTCGGGTAAGCACGAATAACCGGCAAAGCCAAGTCGGCAGATGGCCCGGATGACTTCCTTTGCGCTGCTGACTGAGAAAGGCTGGCGCTGAGAAGGCTGTTATTGGCGACCTCAAGTACCCGCTCCAGCGGCTGGTCAGCTTCATTGCGTAATACTATGCGCAACCACCAAACTGATCCGGAATCACCAAAATTCAGTATTCCGGATAAGAATGTATTCGGTTTGAAAATAGATGAGATACGCGCAGTCTGAACATCAGCCAGCGTCAGGCTCAGATCGGGATCATTCAGGACAGTAAAGTGCTGAGCAAGGGAGACCGGTAGCTGCTCAGTTTGGCTGACATCCAACGGGATGTCCTGCGCCAGAGCTCCGGATGTCAGGTGGAGACCCAATAATAATAGCGCCACAAGAAAGGGCATGAGGCTACAACGTAATCTGAAAGACAAATTGTCAGGTCTCATGCAATATGGTTTATCTTTCCCGCGACGATACAGGAATATATCATGCACACCAAGCATACTGGTAGAGGCTGGGCTCAACAGTGTGTACCTGATAGTGTTTGATGAATGCCGAAAATTATGCGGTGCGACATGCGGTGCGGCATCGGGTGTGTCCGATGGCTCAGTGAAACTCAATTCGCTGTGCGGTCGTAAAGCTCGCCGTCTCGCGAACGCCGGTTTTTGGGCTGTGAATCATGCGGAAAGCTGGCCAGCGAGACGATGAATGCATTGGCTTGGCGTAGATTGCCAGCGAACAGGCGCGCCAGTTTTTCCAGCAGCGTCAGCTTGAGTTGGGGAAAGGTTTGCGTCAATTCATTCAGCGCCGTGGCGGTAAAGATCCAACAGGTAATATCCGTGTCGGCATGGATGGTTGCAGTACGCTCGGTTTGCCCGAGCAGGGCCATTTCACCGAAAATCATGCCATGGCAAAGTGTGGCAATGCGTTGCCAATGGCCCTCCGTGGCGTTCATTAAAACACTGACCTCGCCAGACAAGAGCAGAAATACGCGTGAATCATTTTTTTCGCCAGCTCGAATGACCTCTTCACCGAGGGCGTACTGCACAGGTGTCAGTAATTCTTTCAGGGCGAGTTTTTCTGTCGCATTAAGGCCATCGAAAAAGCTGAAATCATCAATGGATATCGCATTGAGCATCTGTTCCTTGTAGTCCAGGTTATCCAGCAAGCGGTTTTCGCACCATTCAACGGCCAGATCGTCATCTTCAAAAACCAGGAAGCCGCTTTGTCGCGGCAAGAGGGCTCGCCGCAGGGCAGGTTCAAGTTCCGAACAGTACTGCATGCGGGAAAACACCAAGTGGCCGCCTTCTGCGTTGATGCTCTGGCGAATCTCCTGCAACATCCGTGCGGCAGAGGCTGTAATTGAGGTAACCCGATGCATGCTCAACACACCGAGCCTGATGATTGGCCCATCAGACTGACGCCGATTGAGAAAGCGGCGCGCCACGCGCTCGATGCCGTCGACGGTGAGTTCCCCTTGCAGGCCCAGGATGCGGATGCGGTTAGCGTTTTCTTTCAGGAGAGCAGTGGCCTGCGGTGTCCTGAAGCGTTTGGATGGCGCCTCGACAGCGCTGTATTCGCTCGCCATGACCAGGTCGCTGTTATGCGTAGCCCTCATCATGTGCAGCCCCAGGTCACGTGACACCTGGCGGCATATCGCAATGCCGCGTACGCTGTTGCCCTTGGCATCCAGCAGCGGTGAAAAAGTGGCCACGGCAAAACGCCCGGGCAGGATGGCCAGGATGCCGCCGCCCACGCCGCTTTTGGCTGGCAGACCGACTTCATACAGCCAACTGCCGGCAAAGTCATACATGCCACAGGTGCTCATCACGCTGAGTGTGGCTTCCACTTGCTCCAGATCTACTGCGCGGTTCCCTGTCAGTGGATTGATGCCGCCATTGGCCAATGTGGCGCCCATGATGCCCAAGTCCCGGCAATTTACCAGCAGTGAACATTGACGAAAATAGTTTTCGACCACGGGCATTGGGTCTTCATCGAGAATATTGTTGTTGCGCAACATCCAGCCAATAGCACGATTGCGAAACCCTGTATGGCTTTCGGATTGATAGACCTTTTTATCAAGCGTTAGCGATCGTCCGGCAAAGGTGGATAGCGAAGACTCAATGCGCTGCCATTGGAGAGCAGGAGTGTCACCACCGACCAGGCCGGTAGTGGCGATTGCGCCTGCATTGATCATCGGGTTAAGCGGCGCACCCGATGCCGGGTCGAGACTGATGGAATTGAAGGCCTCACCAGATGGTTCAACCAGTACCTTGCGGAGCACCTCTGGACGGCCACGGTCTTGCAGGGCAGTAGCGTATACGAAAGCCTTGGAAATCGACTGGATAGTGAATTCTTGAGCACATTCGCCAGCGGAATATACCGTGCCGTCGGTAGCAACCAGCACGATGCCAAAGTGATTGGGGTTTGCTTTTGCTAATTCGGGAATATAGCTGGCAACCTCTCCAGTATTCAGACGGACGAAACGTGAATGTAAATCGCGAACATAGGCTGACAGCGGGTGTTCCATGTAGGGGGCTCCGTTGCACAAAAATTCTTATTAGGTGTTATCCAGGAAACCAGGAAATTGCATTCAGCATGTTTTCGTAATGCTTAATGGAAGTTTAGATAAAAGCTATGACTGACTTAAACTTCATCAAGCGACCTAAAGCAAATTAGATGCCATGTAAGAAAACAACACCGTCACAATGCTGCACGGCTTAATGCCTCACACTGCCTTTTACTTTTTTCGGGATGATGCACCATCGCAAACAGTCGGGCACTATGATGGGGCATATCGGGGCTGGATTTTCCATGGACAGGCCTTTCATCGCGGTTGCTTGTCGAGCTTAGACAAGGCACATTGATTAGTATCATTCTGTGGCATCCATTTGCCAGATGTTTTCGGCCAGGGCGAAAATATCCGCTATCATACGAATTTCCCGCTCCTGCATTTTCATGGCTAAATATGTTTTCGTCACGGGGGGTGTCGTGTCCAGTCTGGGCAAGGGCATCGCCGCCGCCAGTTTGGGGGCGATTCTCGAATCGCGCGGCATCAAGGTCACCCATCTCAAGCTCGACCCCTATATCAACGTCGACCCCGGCACCATGTCGCCGTTCCAGCATGGTGAGGTTTTTGTCACCGAAGATGGTGCCGAAACCGATCTGGACCTCGGCCATTACGAGCGCTTCACCAGCGCCAAGATGGGCAAGCGCAACAACTTCACCACCGGCCAGATTTACGAGTCGGTCATCAAAAAAGAACGGCGTGGCGAGTACCTGGGCAAGACCGTCCAAGTCATTCCGCATATTACCGACGAGATAAAACAGTACATCAAGCGCGGCGCCGAAGGTGCGGATGTGGCGATTGTCGAGGTTGGCGGCACGGTGGGCGACATCGAATCGCTGCCCTTCCTCGAAGCCATTCGTCAGATGGGCATCCTGGAAGGGCGCAACAACGCGTGCTACATCCATCTCACGCTGGTGCCCTGGATTCCCACGGCGGGCGAACTCAAAACCAAGCCGACCCAGCATTCGGTCAAGGAGCTGCGGCAGATTGGTATCCAGCCCGACATTCTGCTGTGCCGCGCTGACCGGCCTTTGCCGGCGGATGAGCGCGCCAAGATTGCGCTGTTCACCAATGTGCAGCCGGAAGCGGTGATCTCCGCGCTGGATGCTGACAGCATCTATATGATTCCCGCAATGTTGCACGACCAGATGCTGGACGAAATCGTCTGTCACAAGCTGGGCATCCTGGCCAAGGCAGCTGACCTTTCCGTGTGGAACAAGCTGATTGACGCGCTGGAACACCCGCAGGACGAAGTGAATATCGCCTTTGTCGGCAAATATGTCGATCTCACCGAATCCTACAAGTCGCTGACTGAAGCGCTGGTGCATGCGGGCATCCACACGCGCAGCCGGGTCAAGGTGCATTACATTGATTCCGAAGCGCTGGAAAAGAACGGTTGCGATGCGCTGGCGGCGATGGATGCGATCCTGGTGCCGGGCGGCTTTGGCCGGCGCGGCACCGAGGGCAAGATCGCGGCGATTCGCTATGCGCGTGAAAACAAGCTGCCGTATCTTGGCATTTGCCTGGGCATGCAACTCGCGGTGATCGAATTCGCCCGCGATGTCGCCGGGCTGACGGACGCGCACAGCACCGAGTTTGACGCTGCCACACCACACCCGGTCATCGCGCTGATCACCGAATGGCGCGACCGCGAAGGCAGGATCGAGCAGCGCGATGCGAATTCCGACCTGGGCGGCACGATGCGCCTCGGCGGCCAGCAATGCCGCCTCAAGGAGGGCTCGCTGGCGCGCAAGATTTACGGGCAGGATGTGATTACCGAGCGCCATCGTCACCGCTATGAAGTCAATAACGCCTATCTGCCGCGCCTGGAACAGGCCGGGCTGATTGTTTCCGGCGTGTCAGCCGAGGGTGATCCGCTGTGCGAAATGATTGAGTTGCCCGAGAGCCAGCACCCGTGGTTCGTCGGTTGCCAGTTCCATCCTGAGTTCACTTCCAACCCGCGCACCGGCCATCCGTTGTTCATCGCCTACGTAAAGTCGGCGTTGGCGAGACGGCGCAATGGCCAGTCTGCCCACGCCGGCGAGTCGGCGACCGCATCATGAAGCTCTGCGGTTTCGAGGTTGGCCTCGACCGGCCGCTGTTCCTGATCGCCGGCCCTTGCGTCGTCGAATCGCGGCAGATGGCATTCGACACCGCTGGCCAGATCAAGGAAATCTGCGCCAGGCTGGGTATCAATTTCATCTACAAATCATCCTACGACAAGGCCAACCGCAGTTCCGGCAAATCCTTTCGCGGGCTGGGCATGGACACGGGCCTAGCGATTCTTGCGGAAGTAAAAAAACAGATCGGCGTGCCGGTGCTGACCGATGTGCATGCGGAAGATGAAATTGCCGCCGTCGCCAGCGTGGTTGACGTATTGCAAACGCCGGCCTTTTTATGCCGCCAGACGGATTTCATCCATGCCTGCGCGGCGTCCGGCAAGCCGGTGAATATCAAGAAAGGCCAGTTTCTCGCGCCGGGCGACATGCAGCATGTCGTCGCCAAAGCCAAGGAAGCCAATGCCGGGGCGGACACCATCATGGTCTGCGAGCGCGGCGTGTCATTCGGTTACAACAACCTGGTGTCCGACATGCGCAGCCTGGCCATCATGCGCGAAACCGGCTGTCCGGTGGTGTTCGATGCCACCCATTCGGTGCAATTGCCGGGCGGGCAGGGCGCATCGTCGGGCGGGCAGCGTGAATTCGTGCCGGTGCTGGCGCGCGCGGCGGTCGCCGCGGGTATTTCCGGCTTGTTCATGGAAACCCATCCGAATCCCGCCGAGGCGCTTTCCGACGGCCCGAATGCCTGGCCGCTGGCCGATCTGCCGGAACTGCTGGAAACCCTGCTCGAACTCGACGCCGTCGTCAAACGCCGCGGCTTTACCCATCACTATTAATTTACAAAAGGTCCATCATGAGCGCCATTGTTGATGTCGTCGCCCGCGAAATTCTCGATTCGCGCGGCAATCCCACCGTAGAAGCCGATGTCCTGCTCGAATCGGGCATCATGGGCCGCGCCGCCGTGCCCTCCGGCGCGTCCACCGGCTCGCGCGAAGCCATCGAGCTGCGCGACGGCGATGCCGGGCGTTATCTGGGCAAGGGTGTCGAGCGCGCGGTCGAAAACGTCAATACCGAAATTTCCGAAGCCATCATGGGGCTGGACGCCGAAGAGCAAGCCTTCATCGACCAGACGCTGATCGACCTTGACGACACTGAAAACAAATCTCGCCTCGGCGCGAATGCGATGCTGGCTGTCTCGATGGCGGTGGCCAAGGCCGCGGCGGAAGAAGCCGGCCTGCCGCTGTATCGCTATTTCGGCGGCTCCGGCCCGATGCAGATGCCGGTGCCGATGATGAATGTCATCAACGGCGGCGCGCATGCCAACAACAATCTGGACATCCAGGAATTCATGATCATGCCGGTCGGCGCGCAATCCTTCCGCGAAGCGCTGCGCTGCGGCGCCGAGGTGTTCCAGCACCTGAAAAAGCTGGTGGATAAAAAAGGCTACCCGACCACCGTTGGCGATGAAGGCGGCTTCGCGCCGAACGTTGCGGGCAACGACGAAGCCATCGAACTGATCCTGCGCGCCATCGAGGCCGCCGGTTACACGCCGGGCCAGGATGTCGCGCTGGCGCTGGATTGCGCCGCTTCCGAGTTTTATAAAGATGGCCGCTACAAGCTGGCTTCCGAAAAACTCGAACTGAGTTCCGAGGCATTCACCGATTATCTGGCGACGCTGGCCGACCGCTACCCGATCCTGAGCATCGAAGACGGCATGAGCGAGGCCGACTGGCCGGGCTGGAAGACGCTTACCGAACGGCTGGGCAAGACAGTGCAGATCGTTGGCGACGATGTGTTCGTCACCAACCCGAAGATTTTCAGCGAAGGCATCCGCCAGGGCATCGCCAATTCCATCCTGATCAAGATCAACCAGATCGGCACGCTGACCGAAACCTTCGCCGCCGTCGAAATGGCCAAGCGCGCGGGGTATACCGCCGTCATCTCGCACCGCTCAGGCGAGACCGAGGATTCAACGATTGCCGACATCGCCGTCGGCCTGAACGCGCTGCAAATCAAGACCGGCTCGCTGTCGCGCTCCGACCGCATCGCCAAGTACAACCAGTTGCTGCGCATCGAAGAAGACCTCGGCGGCACCGCAGGCTATCCCGGGCTGGGCGCGTTTTATAACTTGCGCAAATAAACCTGCGCCATGAGCCGGCTGACCTGGCTGCTGGTCGTCCTCATCGCCCTGCTGCAATATCCGCTGTGGCTGGGCAAGGGCGGCTGGCTCCGCGTCTGGGACACCAGCCGCCAGCTCGAAGCGCAGCGCGAAACCAATCAGAAACTGGAAGACCGCAACGCCGCACTGGACGCCGAAGTGCGCGATTTGAAATCGGGACTTGATGCGATCGAAGAACGCGCCCGCTTTGAGCTGGGCATGATCAAGAACGGCGAGATTTTTGTGCAGGCGCCGCAGCAGGCGGCACAGCCCAACCCTTCGCCAAAAATCGCCGTGTCGCCAGCGCCGACTATTCAGCCAGGCCGCTGACCATGGTCGAAAAACTCAAGCTGGATTTGTCACTAATGCTGAGGTGGTATCAAGGCCTCACGGTGCTTCCGCTGTTCAAGAATAATTGGCGATAAGCACCCACAATCTACGAATCCAAGGGCGTCAGATTTTCCCCTAACCAAGAATCGGTTAACGCGGTTTTCTGGCGAGATTCTGCGTGCTGCTTTATCTTTGTCGGAAGCTTGTCGATCCAGTCCGCATCTTCTTTCTCTTCAAGAGATTCACGTACGCGCTATCGCCGTATCACCAGCGCCGACTTTTTCAATAACCCACTGCCAGTCCTGTATTCTGGCGCGGATCGATGGCGCCGTAGAAGTGGTTGCCGCCTATCGGTTTACCTCTATGCCAGGCGCAGCCATCAATGGGTCAGAACTGCTATGATTTGCCCGTGGCTCCAACCGTATTTCGTCAAGGCGCTTTTCGTTTCTTTTTCTTCTCCCGGGAAGAACCGCGTATGCACGTACATGTCTCACATACCGATGGAGAAGCAAAGTTCTGGCTGGAACCGACAATTGAACTCGCCATGAATCAAGGCCTCACGCAAAAACAAATCAGCGAAGCGCAGTCCCTGGCTCAGCATCATTACGAGGAAATTCGCAATGCTTGGCATATCCATTTCGGAAATTGAAGTCTCCCTGATTTCGAACAAGGGGTTCTGGTTGCTTTTAGGCGACGAGGAGCTTTTTGTCCCATACGCTGAATTCCCCTGGTTCAAAAAAGCCACGATCGAACAAATCTCCAGCATCGAATGGCCAACGCCAAATCATCTTTATTGGCCGCTGATTGACGTTGATTTGTCGGTTGAGTCCATACGCAACCCCAGCGAATTTCCTTTGCGTTCTAAATAAAACAAATTCAATGGAAGGCAGGTGGATCATGTCGCAGCATCTCTTGGAACTGGAGCAAAAAGCGTCTCAACTGTCGGATGACGAAAGGGCGCAGCTTGCCTTGTTTTTGCTGAAATCCCTTGAGCCAGCGGAGGATGGCAGCATCGAAGAGGCGTGGCGTATTGAGGCTGAGTCGCGAATGTCCGAAATAGAGCGTGGCGAGGATTGTCTGGTGCCTGCCGAAAAAGTGTTCGAAAATCTGCGCCGCCGCCTGACTTGATTTCCGTACAGTTCCACTCAGAGGCGGAGGCTGAGTTCATTGAAGCAGCAGCTTTTTACGAGTCACGGCTCGTTGGCTTGGGTACTGCATTCTCTGCGGAGGTGCAAACTTCCGTTGGTTTCATTTTGGCTCACCCTGAGGCGGGTTCGCCCCTTGGCCGCAAGCTCCGCAAGCATGTCGTCCGACGGTTTCCTTATTCGCTGATCTACCGCATGGGGAACAGAGTATTTACATCGTGGCAGTTGCCCACCATCGACGCCGCCCCGGTTATTGGAAGAACCGGTAGTTACCGATAATCGCCGTCCTGCCATTCGCTACGGCGAGAAGAGCGTTCTTTGCTCGACCGCCTTGTAGCGCAGTTGTTTCACCAGCGCCGACTTTTCGCCCTAAACGCTGATTGCGCGCTGTTTCAGGATACCGAATAGCTGGCGAGTTGCTCACGATAGCGCTGCGCGTTCGCCACATACAGTTGCACGCTATACGCAATCCGTGCAACTTCTTCATCGCTCAATTCGCGCACCACCTTGCCGGGCGAGCCCATCACCATCGAGCGCGGCGGGATGACCTTGCCTTCGGGGATCAGGGAGTTCGCGCCAATCAGGCAGTTTTCGCCAATCACCGCGCCATTCAGGATCACGCTCTTGATGCCGATCAGCGAGCCTGCGCCGATGGTGCAGCCATGCAGCATGACCAGATGGCCGACGGTGACATTCGCGCCCACGGTCAGCGGCACGCCGTCATCGGTATGCAATACCGAGCCATCCTGGATGTTGCTGTTCTCGCCGATGCGGATCGGGTCGTTGTCGCCGCGCAGCACGGCGTTCCACCAGATGCTGCTGCTGGCGGCCAGATGCACATCGCCGATGACCGTGGCATTTGGCGCGACCCAGGCGTTGTTGCCGATCACGGGTTGTTTGTCAGCCAGCGAATAAATCGGCATGCGGTTTCTCCTTGCAGATTCTGTTTAGCGGTCGCGCTTTTTCCAGTCCGGCTTTTTGTCGCCGGCAGGTTTTCCGCCCCATTCCTTTTTCGCCCGTGCGGGGCCTGCGGGACGCGGCGGGCGGGTATCGGGATACTCGCCCGGCTCGGTAATCCGCGCCTTCAGCGCAAACTGGCGCACGCGGATGCGGCGCAGCACATCCATGACATCCGCTGGCAGGTTGGCAGGCAGTTCGACCGTGCTGAAATCGTCGAACAGGTTGATCTGGCCGATCTGCTTGCCGTCGATGCCGCCTTCGTTGGCGATGGCGCCAACGATCTCTTTGGGCAGCACGCCTTGATTGCGGCCGATTTCGATACGGTAACGGGCAAGTGCACCTGCGGCATAGGTGTGCTGTGGTGCAGATGTCCGCTCACGATTTTCGCGCGCGGGTCTTTCAGTTGAGCGTTCGCTTGAACGATCTGTGCGGCCAGATGAGCGCTCGGTGCGCTCCCCGGAGCGTTCAGTGCGCGCGGGCGGCGGCGTTAAATCAACGGCGGCTGCACCTGCCAGTTGCAGTGGCCGTTCACGCTGGGCGAGCCAGGCCAGCGCAGCGGCGATTTCGCGTGCGCCGATGTTGTGGTCGGTTTCCATATTGCGGATGACATCAAAAAAGAAATCCAGCTTTTCGTTCTTGAGCGTATCCAGAATCTGTTGCGTGAATTGCTCGACACGGCGATTGGCGATCTGGCTTGGCGTGGGCATCGTGAGCTGTTCGATCTTCTGCCGCGTGGCGCGTTCGATCACTTTCAACATGTGCATTTCGCGCGGGGTGATGAACAGGATCGCCCGGCCTGTGCGACCTGCGCGGCCCGTGCGGCCGATGCGGTGCACGTAGGCTTCGGTGTCATTGGGCACGTCATAATTGATGACGTGGCTGATGCGCGAGACGTCGATGCCGCGCGCGGCCACGTCGGTCGCCACGACGATATCGAGGCTGCCGCTTTTCAGGCGCTCGATGACTTGCTCGCGCAAGCCCTGCGTCATGTCGCCATTCAAGGCGGCGACGGCATAGCCGCGCGCTTCGAGCTTGTCGGCCAGTTCAACGGTGGCGATTTTGGTACGCACGAAAATGATAGCGGCATCGAAGTCGGCTTCGACTTCCAGAATCCGCGTCAAGGCTTCGATCTTCTGTCCGCCGTGGGTCTGGCAATAAAACTGCTGCGTGGTGACCACGGTGCTGGTCGCTGCGCGGATCTTGATTTCCTTCGGATCGCGCAAATGCTGGTGCGCCACGCGGCGGATCACATCCGGCATGGTGGCCGAGAACAGCGCGGTCTGCCGCGAGGCCGGGGTGTGTTCGAGGATCCATTTCACGTCATCGATAAAACCCATGCGCAGCATTTCGTCGGCTTCGTCGAGCACCATGAAGCTGAGCTTGTCGAGCGTCAGGCTCTTGCGCTCCAGATGGTCCATCACCCGGCCGGGGGTACCGACGATGACATGCGCGCCGCGCGAAAGCTGGCGTAACTGCACGACCATGCTCTGGCCGCCGTAGACCGGCAGGACATGGAATCCGGGCATATGCTTGGCATAACGCTGCAAGGCTTCGGCCACCTGGATGGCCAGCTCGCGCGTCGGCGTCAGGATCAGCGCTTGCGGTTTGGCCATGGATACATCGATTTTTTGCAGCAGGGGCAGGGCGAAGGCCGCCGTTTTGCCGGTACCGGTCTGGGCTTCGCCGAGCACGTCCAATCCGGCCAGCAGGGGCGGGATGCAGGCGGCTTGAATGGGCGAGGGGCTTTCATAGCCAACTTCGGCAAGCGCCGAAAGCAATGCGGGTTTCAACCCAAGCTGGGTAAACCCAATGGGTGTATCAGATGAACTGGTCATGGTGTGCCTGCTCAGAGCAGGAAAATAAGGCGGGAAGATGAGGCTGGAACATGCGGCGAGATAACGGCCAATCCAGCGAGGCGCGGATTATCGCAGATTTTCATGTCAATTCCTAGCTTTTCCATAAGATTTACCAGCAAAATCAACAGGAAATGAAAATGTTCAGACGCGCAGCAAGGCAATCTTGAGCGGCGGCTGGCCATCCGTGCTGGGGAAATCTGCCTCTGGCATGATCCATTCCATGTCGCGAATCGGCCGTTCGGCCTTGGCGGCGCTGCGCTGTAACTGGTCTAGCCAGGCATCGCGCGATACCTCGGCAACGTTATTGGTACAAATCAATGTACCGCCGGGGTTGGTGCATAGCAGCGCCGGCTTGAACACCGAGGCGTAGTCATTGACCAGATCGACCACGCCAAAAGGACTCTTGGCATAACGTGGCGGATCCAGAAACACCATGTCAAAAGTGCGTTTTTCAAGTTTGGCGAATGGCGGCATGCGCTTGCCGCGAACATATTCGGGCTGGCCGATGCCGGCATACTGGCGCATCGCGGCGAAGGCGTCGCTCTTGACGAAGCGCGGCCGCAGCGGCAGCTTGTTGCAACGGGCGTTTTCCTTGCCGATATGCAGGCTGGATTCGGCAAAATCCACATTCACCACAAAACTCGCCCCGGCCTTGGCTGCCGCAATGCCGACACCGCAGGTGTAGGCGAACAGGTTGAGCAGGGATTTTCCCGGCACTTCCTGCATCACCCGCCGCCGCGCCGCGCGCAGGTCGAGAAACAGCCACGGGTCTTGTCCGGCATGACGGCCTTGGATAAGGTAAGTCACGCCCATTTCATGCGCCTCCCGCTGCGCCGTCGCCACGGCCAGTTGCTCGGGCGGCAAGGCATTGCCGATGCGTGAATTGGACTGGCTGCGGTCGTTATAAACCAGCGCCAGTCCAGGCAAATTTTCTGCATAAAACGCCGTGAGTTCGACCAGCGCTTCAGGCGTCAGCGGGCTGTGAAAACATTGCACCAGCAGCAGGTCGCCATAGCGGTCGACCGTCAGGCCGGGATGGCCTTCCACCGTGCCGTGAAATAGACGGTACGCATCGGTATTTTCCGCCTGCAGGCGGGCAATCAGTTCGCTGCGTGCGGCATAGGCCGTAGCGAGGCAGGAGGTCAGTGAAGCGGACATGGCGGTGGTGGCAACAAAGAAAGGCGTGCATGTTACGCGCTTGATGCGCGGTTTGCGCGCTGAATCTGCGCATGGCGCCGTCTCGCCAGCGCCGACTTTTCGTTAAAACGTCACCACCGAACGGATCGACTTGCCTGCGTGCATCAAGTCGAAGGCCTCGTTGATCTGTTCAATCGGCATCACATGGGTAATCAGGTCGTCGATGTTGATCTTGCCTTCCATGTACCAATCCACAATCTTTGGCACGTCAGTGCGGCCACGGGCGCCGCCAAAGGCCGAACCTTGCCAGACGCGGCCGGTGACCAGCTGAAACGGGCGGGTGGAAATTTCCTTGCCCGCACCGGCCACGCCGACGATGGTGCTCACGCCCCAGCCCTTGTGGCAGCATTCCAACGCCTGACGCATCAGGTGCACATTACCCACGCATTCGAAACTGTGATCCGCGCCGCCTTTGGTCAGGCTGACCAGATAAGGTACCAGATCGCCCTCGACTTCTTTTGGATTCACAAAATGCGTCATGCCGAATTTTTCCGCCAGCGCCTGACGCGACGGGTTGATATCCACGCCGACGATCATGCCCGCGCCGACCATGCGCGCGCCCTGAATCACGTTCAGCCCGATGCCGCCCAGACCAAACACCACCACGCGGTCGCCCGGCCGCACCTTGGCCGTATTGATCACCGCGCCGACGCCGGTGGTCACGCCGCAGCCGATATAGCAAACCTTGTCAAAGGGGGCATCCTCGCGGATTTTGGCGACGGCGATTTCAGGCATCACCGTGTATTGCGCAAACGTCGATGTGCCCATGTAATGAAAAACCGGCTTGCCATGCAGGCTGAAGCGGCTGGTGCCATCAGGCATCAACCCCTGGCCTTGCGTGCTGCGTATCGCCTGGCACAGGTTGGTCTTTTGCGACAGGCAATATTCACATTGGCGGCATTCCGGCGTATACAGTGGAATCACGTGGTCGCCTGGTTTGACGCTGGTCACGCCCGCACCGACTTCAACCACGACACCTGCGCCTTCATGGCCGAGAATCGCCGGAAAAATGCCTTCGGGGTCATCGCCCGATAAAGTGAAGGCATCGGTATGGCATACGCCGGAGGCCTTGATTTCGACCAACACCTCGCCCGCCCTGGGGCCGCCCAGTTCGACAGTTTCAATCGATAGCGGAGCGCCCGCTTGATAGGCGACAGCGGCTTTGACTTGCATGATGTTTTCCTTAGATTATTGAATCACGCCGCAAACCATGCGCGCGCCGCCACCGCCGAGCGGGGCAGGGTGGTCGGCGTGGTTGTCGCCACCACTGTGCAGCATCAGCGAATGCGCCGGAAGATCGCTGAGTTTGAGGCGCGGCGCGAGCACCGGCTGATTGGCATTGCCGTCGGCATCGACATACAAGGCAGGCAGGTCGCCCAGATGCCCTTCGCCCCAGGGCGCGCCATGCTGCTTGCTTGCCTGGGGATCGAAATGTCCGCCAGCGCCCAGCGCAGCGACCATTTTCCCATCCTTTTCTTTTGCCGCACAACTCGGGTTCTCATGCAGGTGAAACCCGTGCAGCCCCGGTGCAAGGCCAGTCAGCGCAGGGGTGAAGACCAGGCCGTAGGGCGACTCGGTGATGGTGACCTGGCCGACGGCATCGCCGATGCCGTTGCCATCCACCTTGTTCATCTGTACCACGGTGGCGGCGCTGGCGTAGCTGGCGGCGCTTAACATCAGGACTGCGGCAAGGGTTTTGATTTTCATGATGGGTCCTTTCTGGTTGATTTAACGTGAAAGACTTGGGCAAGTGCCCTGTGTAATAGCCGAGCGAAGCGAGCCATAGAGAAGCCTTCCCGTGAGGGGAGGATGGGAGGGGCGGGTCACCATTCCGCCTTTCGCGTGTTTCATCATCAATGGGTGTTTTATCATCAATGGGTAATTCCTGACCATGAGCGTTAGGGACGCCGTATCATCATCCGCTACGGCGAGGAGACTTGCCCGCGAAGCGGTAGTCCAAGTCTGCAAAGCCGAGCGTCTTCTGCACGACCGCCCTGTAGCGCAGTTGTTTCATCAGCGCCGACTTTTCGATGTTAAACCGAAAAACGCGCCTCGGCTGTTCAGCCTGAATCAATTTCCATGCTTTAATTCTTCGCTCCATCCCATGCCTGCGCGACCATGCAAAAACCCTCGTCTGACCAAATGCTTGCCGTCGTCGCACTGATTCTGCTGGGCGCCGGTTGCGTGCTGGTCTTGTGGCCATTTCTTACGGCCCTGATCTGGGCGGCCATCCTCGTCTCCACCAGTTGGCCTGTTTTTCTGGCGCTGGACCAATTGCTGGGGAAACGGCGCAAGCTGGCGGCCAGCCTGATAACGCTGCTGGTCACGCTGGCATTATTCGGCCCCGTGGTTGCAGTCGCCCTGGCGCTGGCCGATGACATTGCGGCCCTGGCGCGAGCCGCCGCCGCATTGCTCGACAACGGCCTGCCGGATGCGCCGGCCTGGCTGACCAGCTTGCCTTTGATCGGGCAGGCCATCCATGACTACTGGCAGGCGCTGGCCCATGATGGCCAGCGGCTGATGGATACGCTACAGAAGTTTGCCGAGCCAGCCCAGGCCGCCGCACTGGCCGGTGGCCGCTTGATGGGCAAGGGTGTGCTGGACATCGGCCTGTCTGTCTTTCTCGCCTTCTTCTTTTTCCTGCATGGCGAAGTGCTGGCCCGGCGTTTGCACATTACCCTGGAACATCTGGCCGGCAGCCGCGCGGTTTATCTGCTGGATATTGCCCGCGGCACAGTCACCGGCGTGGTGTACGGCATTCTTGGCACGGCGCTGGCGCAAGGTGTGCTGGCTGCCATCGGTTTCGCCATCGCGGGTGTCCCCGGTGCGGTGCTTCTCGGCGTGACCACATTTTTCCTCTCCGTGGTGCCGGTGGGGCCACCCATTGTCTGGGGCGGCGCGGCTATCTGGCTGTTCCAGCAAGGCCAGCTTGGCTGGGCTATTTTTGTTGCGGCCTGGGGCTTCTTTCTGGTCAGCATGGTGGATAACGTCATCAAGCCCTTCATCATCAGCCGCGGCGCCCACCTGCCTTTCGCCATCGTATTCCTTGGCGTGCTGGGTGGCGTGCTGGCCTTCGGCGTGATCGGCGCCTTCCTCGGCCCAACCTTGCTGGCCGTCGGCTATAGTTTGGTCATTGAATGGACGACGCTGGACAAGGCAACGCAAGCGGCGTCGGACGGCAAGGAAGGCTAAGCTAAGCTGGCGACCGCGCGCCACCGCCAGCGCGATGCTTGCGCTGTACTGCCTTCGGAAACTTTTAACGCGTCACCGGTTTGTAGCGTATCCGTTTGGGTTTCGCCCCTTCCTCGCCCAGCCGCTTTCTCTTGTCGTCTTCGTATTCCTGATAATTCCCGGCGAAGAAACGCCATTGCGATTCGCCTTCCGCCGCCAGAATGTGGGTGCAGATGCGGTCGAGAAACCAGCGGTCATGGCTGATGACCATGGCGCAGCCGGCGAATTCGAGCAGGGCGTCTTCCAGCGCGCGCAGGGTTTCCACGTCCAGATCGTTCGAGGGTTCATCGAGCAGCAACACGTTGCCGCCGGTCATCAGGGTCTTGGCCAGATGCAGCCGCCCGCGCTCGCCACCCGAAAGATTGCCCACGAGTTTTTGCTGGTCGCCGCCCTTGAAGTTGAAGCGGCCGATATAGGCGCGGCTGGGCAACTCGATTTTTCCAATGGTCAAAATATCGGCGCCACCGGCGAGCTCATCAAACACGGTTTTCGCGCCATCCAGGCAATCGCGGCTTTGGTCGACGTAGGAAATTTTCACTGTGGAGCCAATCACGACTTCGCCAGTATCTGGCTTGTCTTGCCCGGTGATCATCTTGAACAGGGTGGATTTACCCGCGCCGTTGGGACCGATGATGCCGACTATCGCGCCAGGAGGGATGCTGAACGAGAGCTTGTCGATCAGCAGGCGATCACCGAAGCCTTTGCTGACATCGTGGAATTCGATCACCTTGTCGCCCAGCCGTTCGGCGACGGGGATGAAGATTTCCTGCGTTTCGTTGCGCTTTTGATAGTCCTCGTTGGAAAGCTCATTAAAGCGGGCGAGGCGGGATTTGCTCTTGGCCTGGCGCGCCTTGGGGTTGCTACGCACCCATTCGAGCTCCTGCTTCATGGCTTTCATGTGCGCGTCCTGCTGTTTCGATTCGGTTTCCAGCCGTGCTTCCTTTTGCTCCAGCCAGCTCGAATAATTGCCCTTCCACGGGATGCCCTGGCCACGGTCGAGCTCCAATATCCATTCGGCGGCATTGTCTAAGAAGTAGCGGTCGTGGGTCACGGCGACCACGGTGCCGAGAAAGCGGGTGAGGAATTGTTCCAGCCATTCGACGGATTCGGCGTCCAGGTGGTTGGTCGGTTCATCCAGCAGCAACATGTCGGGGCGCGAGAGCAGCAGCTTGCACAGCGCAACGCGGCGCTTTTCGCCGCCGGAAAGATTTTTGATGACCGCATCCCAAGGTGGCAGACGCAGCGCGTCGGCGGCCAGGTCGAGTTGATGCTGCGTATCGCTGCCCGAAGTGGACAAGATGGCTTCGAGGCGCGCCTGCTCTTCGGCGAGCTTGTCGAAATCCGCGTCCGGCTCGGCATAGGCGGCGTAGATGGCCTCCAGCTTGGCTTGCGCGGCCATGACTTCGCCCATGCCGGATTCGACTTCCTCGCGCACGGTTTTCGCCGGATCGAGCTTGGGCTCCTGTTCCAGATAACCAATGTTCAGCTTGGGCTGCCATTGCACTTCGCCGTCATATTCCTTGTCCGCACCGGCCATGATGCGTAGCACGGTGGACTTGCCCGAGCCGTTCAAACCGAGCAGGCCGATTTTGGCGCCGGGGAAGAAAGAGAGGGAAATATCCTTGATGATCTGCCGTTTGGGCGGCACAGTTTTGCTCACGCGGAGCATCGACATTACATAGTTGGCCATGATTGAAGTGGGGGTGAATTAAAAACCGGTAAACAGAAAATCCAGCGCAGCGAGAATTTCATCGTGCTGAGCGGAAAGGTTGGCGATGGGGTGGGCGAGCAAGCGGCGGGGGATGGATGCAATATCCTGTGTCAGCGCAATCAGCGTTTGCTGTTCGACCACCACTGGCGGATTCAGCCGCACTATCGGGAGCAGCTCAACTGCGGCAAGCATTACCAGTGGAATGACGGCAACCGAGGGGAGGGTGCTAAGGAGGTTGGACTGGATATCCAGGACATACGGGATGATGGCCGCCGTTTGGCGGTCGGGGTTTGGATAGACATCAAGCTGCGCCATTCAGGTTTATGCCGATTTATTTAATCGCGTTCGATGGCAAAGGTGCGAAAGCGGTCAGAAAACAGACCGTGTTTTTCAACGTGACGGTTATACGCATCAATCGCCTCTCGATTTTGTTCCAGCCATTCGGCCTCGCGGCGCTTTTTCAGTTCTGCCGTCAAGGCGAACTCAAGAGTTTGCGAGAGGTTTATCTTGTAACTCTTTGCTAATCCAAGTAATTCTGAATTTATCGACAGGTTGGTCGCTTTTTTGGGCTGGGTACTCATCGCGTCACTCCTTGCGGAATATGCGCATAAACTACACGCATTAACAATGTTAGTCAAGCAGAGGCCACACCCATTTATAACGACAAACAAAAGCTGACGCCAGACTTTATTACCGTATCACTAGCGCCGACTTTTCGCTTTCCAATAGGCCGGGTTACACTTGAACATTCCTTGTTTCCAACCTGTCCAGAAAACAGAATGCTCATGAATATGACGGTCAAGCGCAGCTTGAGCAAGGTTCCAGAAGTCACCCTGGTTTTCTGGATCATAAAAATCGCCGCCACCACACTGGGTGAAACTGCGGGCGATGCCGTATCGATGTCAATGGACTTTGGATATCTTGTCGGCACGCTCATTTTTGCAACCCTGTTTTTAGTCGCGGTGGCTACGCAGATCAAGGCCAAGGTTTTTCATCCAATGCTCTATTGGGCAACGATCATCGCCACGACCACCGTGGGCACGACCCTGGCGGACTTTGCAGACCGCTCTCTGGGCATCGGTTATGCCGGCGGATCTTCATTGCTGCTGGCCTTGCTATTGGCTTCGCTATTCATCTGGTACCGCTCAATGGGCACGGTATCGGTTGAGGCCATCAGTTCACCCAAGGCCGAAATGTTCTACTGGATGACGATCATGTTTTCCCAAACTTTGGGAACTGCCTTGGGGGATTGGACAGCGGATACAGCGGGGCTAGGTTATGGTGGCGGCGCGATAGTGTTCGGCGCACTGCTGGCAATCGTCGCGGCGGCGTATTACTGGACAAACCTGTCGCGCACCTTGCTGTTCTGGGCGGCTTTCATTCTCACGCGCCCGCTGGGCGCTGTGGTCGGGGATTTTCTGGACAAACCGGTGGCCGAGGGTGGGCTGGCATTGAACCGCTATACGGCGTCTGTTGTGCTTTTTGCCTTCATGCTGGCTTGCATTTTGATTTTCAAGCAAAAGATGGCAACGAAATCTCATTGATCCTGGGCCCGTATCCGTCAGTTTTACCGGCATAATTCGCCCATGGATGATGAATCATGGATGAATGAAGCGCTGGCGCTGGCGCGTGCGGCGGGCGCGGCAGGCGAAGTGCCGGTGGGCGCCGTGGTCGTGCTGGACGGACAGATTATCGGCCGCGGTTTCAATCAGCCGATCGGGCGACACGATCCAACGGCGCATGCCGAGGTGATGGCCTTGCGCGATGCGGCAACGCGGCTGGGCAATTACCGACTGCCGGGCGCGACGCTCTACGTGACGCTGGAGCCCTGCATGATGTGCGCCGGGGCAATGCTGCATGCGCGCATTGCGCGGGTGGTGTTCGGTGCGGCGGATCCGAAAACCGGCGTGGCGGGCAGCGTGCTGGACTTGTTTGCCGAGGCGCGCTTGAACCATCATGCCGAGACTGCGGGTGGTGTGCTTGCCACAGAATGCGGACAACTCCTGTCGAGTTTTTTCGCCGCCCGCCGCAACCGCACCGAGCTGGCCTGACATGCACATCCGCATTAGCCTGCCGCTGCAAACGCTGGAACTTTTTGACGCGCGCAGCAACCTGCTCGCCACGTATCCCATATCTACCGCAAAGAACGGCGCGGGCGAGCAGAACGGCAGTTATTGCACGCCGCGCGGGCGACACATCATTCGCGCAAAAGTTCCCGGAGGGATGCAAAGCACTGGCGCTGGCAATACGGCGAGATGCGCGGCGAACACCGTGTTCAAGCGCCGTCGGCCGACGGGCGAAATCTGGTCGCCCGAACTGGCGGCGCAATT
>JBAQUE010000097.1:0-11712 GCA_049297315.1 Rugosibacter sp. | reverse complement strand
CCAGCCTGGCGTATCACTTGACGACCTGCGTATTCGACCGGAAAGGAGCCAAGACATGCAAACCTCACAACCCCAACAAACTACACGCCCCAAATTGCTATATCCCGTGATGGTCATCGCCGCCATTGCGGTGACACTGTTCAGCCTGCTGGGTATTGCGACCATGACCGGCTTGCTGCCACAAGCCCATTCGGCGGCTGACTCGGCGGGTAACAATATGGCAAATCGTCAGGAAACCTTAGCCATGTCGGCTGCGGATGTACCGGCGGGCAGCCATGCCGGGGCGGTTGCACCGCCTCCTTGCAGTTCCTGCGGTACCGTAGAGTCAATCAATTTGGTTGAATCGAAAGGCCAGGGCAGCGGGATCGGCGCTGTGGTTGGCGGCGTCGCCGGCGCCTTGCTGGGTAACACCATGGGCCAGGGCAATGGGCGCACGGCGATGACCTTGGTCGGCGCAGGCGGGGGCGCCTATGCCGGAAACGAGATCGAAAAGAACACGCATAAAACATCCTCGTACCGTATCCGTGTGCGTCTTGAAAATGGTGGGTTGCGCACGGTCTATCAGCGCAATCCGCCGGCAGTGGCCGTTGGTGACCGGGTCAAGGTGGTGAATGGCGCAGTCGTCCAGCAGTCGTAAGGTTTCATCCCGTTTTTCATCTTCTTACCGCAATACTTGCAAAGGAAAATTCATGCTGAAAACAACCAATCCCCTGGGCAGATCCGATGGGGCCAATACCCCGCGTGGCTTGTTTGGCCGCACGTCTCCAAGCACACTGGCGCCAGCGCTCACGCCTGCTGTTGTGCCTGTGCCGGCGGCGGTATCCAGCGTAGCGGCGAAGGAGGCGCCTGCCGCCATGTTCCCACCCGCTGCGGAACAAAAACCGGAGGGTGCGACAGGCAACCGCTTGCTTGTCGGCCCGGACGTCAAGCTCAAGGGCGCCGAGATTCTTGATTGCGATACCCTGGTGGTCGAAGGGCGTGTCGAAGCGACCATGGACAGCCATATCATCCGCATTGCCGAGCAAGGCACATTTTGCGGCAAGGTCAGTATCGATACCGCAGAAATACATGGCTGTTTTGATGGTGAGCTCACTGCCCGCAGCCAGTTGATCATTCATGCCACCGGGCGCGTAAAAGGCAAGATTCGTTATGGAAAAATCCTCATCGAGGAAGGTGGTCAGATTTGCGGCGACATCCAGTCCACCGCAAGTGAGCAGATTCGCCCAGACTCGGAAACCAGGACCGAGGCCAGAGTCGCAGAAATTGCCGCCCGGGCTTGATGTCTGAATTCCGGCGGCAGCGGATACGCCGCCGTTGCTGAAACGGCTATCGGCATCTGTGGATAGCCGCTTCATCCTGCGCTGATATGTCGTGCACAGGGGATACGGCCTGCTGCACAGGTTTCCCATTGAGCAGCATAAAAAGATAGTGCGCCGCCATGGCGCATGAAATCTGGCGAATGAGCTGACATGGGTCATTGATCTTTTCGTGTCACGTCGGCATATTGGCGCTTGCATTCGCTTTTTTTTGCAGGTGAAGGCGGGAATCGGCACTGCGCGCGCTGGCTGGCCGTGTATTCTGTGCGTCTCCATGGTATCCACAACGGCAGGCATCAGGATATTCGTTACCTGATTGACCGGCCGGCCATTTTGAGCGTGATTCCCCATGCACATTCAAAATCTGACCACTGACCAGGCGCTCGCCAGCCTGAAAACCCGCTCTGCTGGCCTGGCTGCAGCCGAGGCTGTGCAGCGCTTGGCGGAGTTCGGCCCGAACCGTGTCGAGGAGGTGGGCCGCGAGCATCTGCTCGTCAGCTTCGCCCGCGAGTTCGCCCACTTTTTCGCCATCATCCTGTGGGTCGGCGCGGCGCTTGCGTTTCTCGCCGAGTATTTCGATCCTGGCCAGGGCATGGCCCGGCTTGGCGTCGCCATTGTGGGTGTCATCCTCATCAATGGCATCTTTTCCTTCTGGCAGGAATACAAGGCTGAACGCTCGGTAGCGGCGCTGCGCCAGTTGCTGCCGCAGAAAGTAAAGGTACAGCGTACCGGCGAGATCGTGGAAATACTCGCCGACGATCTCGTGCCTGGCGATATCGTCCTGCTCGAGGAAGGCAACCTCGTACCAGCCGACTGCCGCCTGATCGAGTCCTTCGCGCTGCGCGTAAACACCGCGACGATCACCGGTGAATCCCTGCCCAAGGCGCGCAATGCCGAGCCCAGCAGCGACGAATCACTGCTGGTCGCAAAAAACATCGCGCTCGCCGGCGTCTCGGTGGTCTCGGGCCAGGCGCGCGCGGTGGTATACGCCACCGGCACACGTACCGAGTTCGGCAAGATCGCACACCTTACGCAAACGGCGGGCGAAGCCAGTTCGCCCTTGCAGCGAGAGATCGCGCGCCTGTCGCGCATTGTGGCCTTTCTCGCCACGGGTCTCGGCGTTGGCTTCTTCTTTATCGGCCAGGCGCTGGGGCTGCCGATGTGGGAGAGCCTGCTGTTCGCCATCGGCATCATCGTCGCCAACGTTCCCGAAGGCCTGCTGCCGACGGTGACGCTGTCGCTGGCCATGGCGACGCAGCGCATGGCCAAGCGCAACGCCCTGGTGCGCCACCTGCCTGCTGTCGAGACGCTTGGGGCGGTCACGACGATCTGTTGCGACAAGACGGGCACGCTGACACAGAACGCCATGTCGGTGCAGCGCCTGTGGCTCGGTGGAAGATTCCTGACGCAGGATGATCTCACCACGGAGTCGTATCTGGTGCAGGATAACCGCGAGTTGTTTGTGAATGCCGCACTTTGCCACAACCTGAAGGAAACTGAAGTGGCGGGTGAGGCAGGCGGCCGAAGCCGGCGCAAACGGCTGGGAGATTCGATGGAGGCGGCGTTGGCTGACATGGGTCGGGAGGTCGTTGGTAACTTGGCCGGTTTTGCGCGTATCGACGAAATCCCCTTTGATACCGACCGCAAGCGCATGTCGGTGCTGTATGCGACGCCGCAGGGCCGCATACTCTACTGCAAGGGCGCGTCGGAGACGGTGCTTGCGGTTTGCGGCTCCATCCAGTCCGCTGGCGCTTCTGCGCCACTGGATACCGCCGCGAAGACGAGTCTGCTGGCGGCGCAAGACGAGATGACCGCAGCCGGTCTGCGCGTGCTGGCCTTCGCCCATTGCTCGGTCGCAGATGGCATGCCGGGTGAGGAGAAGGGTATGACCCTCACCGGCCTGGTCGGGCTGGCGGATCCGCCACGGGCAGAAGTGCCTGACGCGATCGCGCGCTGCGCTGCGGCTGGCATCCGCGTCATCATGGTGACCGGCGACCATCCGCGCACGGCGCTGGCCATCGCCCGTCAGATCGGCCTGGTGAAGACGCCGCAGCCGGTGGTAATCGGCGGCGGTGAACTGCGCTTCATGTCGTCAACCCAACTGCAATTGGCGCTCGATGCAAGGGAACTCATCTTCGCCCGGGTGGCGGCCGAGCAGAAAATGCGCATCGTCGAGGCGCTGCAAAAGAAGGGTGAAACTGTCGCCGTCACGGGCGACGGCGTGAATGACGCGCCGGCGCTGAAAACGGCCGACATTGGCATCGCCATGGGCAGCAGCGGCACCGATGTGGCCAAGGTGGCGGCCGACTTGATCCTGCTTGACGACAACTTCGCCACCATCGTTGCGGCGATTGAGGAAGGCCGCGCGGTATTCGACAACATCCGCAAGTTTCTCACCTATATCCTGACCTCGAACATCCCCGAGCTGGCGCCCTACCTCGCCTTCGTCCTGTTCGGCATCCCGTTGCCGCTCACCATCATCCAGATTCTGGCGGTTGACCTCGGCACCGACATGCTGCCGGCGCTGGCGCTGGGCGCCGAGAAACCCGATCCGGGCGTCATGCAGCGGCCGCCCCGTGTGCGCGGTGAGCGGCTGTTGTCACTGGGCCTGATCGTCCGTGCTTACCTGTTCCTCGGCGTGCTCGAAGCGGCGGGCGCGATGGCGGTGTTCTTTTTCGTCCTCGATGCCGCCGGCTGGCATTATGGCGAGACCCTGGCCAGATCGGCGCCGCTTTACCTGCAGGCGACCACCGCCTGCCTGCTGACGATCGTGGTGATGCAAGTGATGAATGTCTTTCTGTGCCGTCATCCGCTCAAGTCCGCGCTTTCTTTGGGCCTATCAAGTAATCCGCTGATACTGCTAGGCATTGCGGCAGAAATGGGCGTGATCCTGTTCATCATCTACACGCCCGCCGGCAATTGGCTGTTCGGCACAGCGCCACTCGGGCCGGAGGTCTGGTTGTTCGCCATTTTCTGCGCGGCGCTTCTCTGGATATTGGAAGAAACACGCAAGGCGTGGCGGCGGGCGATCAAATAATTTTTCCAAGTGGAAGATGGCGCGGACGCTTGATCTTTTGGCGCTGTGGCCGCATAGTCGCCTTTGTTGCCAATACACTTTTGGGGGATTTGCATGAAATCACGTGTTATCGCGCTTTGGGCTCTTGCCGCCATGTTGCTTTCTGGTTGCGGCTATAACCAGATTCAGGTCAACGATGAGCAGGTGACGGCGGCCTGGTCGGAGGTGTTGAACCAGTATCAGCGCCGCGCCGACCTGGTGCCGAATCTGGTGGCCACGGTGCAAGGCTATGCGGCGCACGAAAAAGATGTGCTGACACGAGTTACCGAAGCGCGCGCCAGCGTGGCGGGTATCAAGGCGACGCCGGAGTTGATCAACGACCCGATGGCGTTCGCCAAATTTCAGCAGGCTCAGGGTGAGTTGAGCGGCGCGTTGTCGCGCCTGCTGGTGGTCGCCGAAAATTATCCCAACCTCAAGGCGGATGCGAGCTTCCGCGACTTGCAGGCGCAGCTCGAAGGCACCGAAAACCGCATTACAGTGGCGCGCAACCGCTATATCCAGGATGTCAAAGCTTATAACGTCTCGGTGCGCACCTTCCCCAATAACCTGACGGCGATGGTCATGGGCTGGAAGCCGAAAGCCAATTTCAGCGTAGAGAACGAAAAGGCGATCTCGGCTCCGCCGAAGGTGGATTTTGGCGGGGCTAATAGACCGGTCACCAACTGATCTGTCAGGCGGCGCATTTTGAAACGAGGTCTTTTGCATGCGGCGCGGGCTGTGCTGGCCTTTTTGCTGCTGGGTCTCCTGTCTTTGGGCGTGGTGAATGCGGCCAGCGGTGACCCGCTGCCTGTTCCACCACTCACCAGCCGCATCGTCGATCTGACCAACACGCTGGACGCACAACAGCGCGCGGCGCTGGAGGCGCGGCTGGCGGCCCTCGAGCAGGCGAAAGGTGCGCAAGTCGCCGTCCTGCTGGCGCCGACTTTTCAGCCTGAAAGCATTGAGCAGTTCGGCATACGCCTGGCTGACGCCTGGAAGCTTGGGCGCAAGGGGGTGGATGATGGCGCGATCCTGCTCATCGCCAAGGATGACCGGCAGTTGCGCATTGAAGTCGGTTACGGGCTGGAAGGCGCGCTGAATGACGCGACCGCCAAACGCATCATCAGCGAAATCATCACGCCGCATTTTCGCCAGGGCGATTATTACGCCGGCATTGATGCCGGGCTCGCCGCGATGCAGGCCGTGATTGAGGGAGAGCCTTTGCCGCCGTCCGCCACCACCAGCACCGGCACGCGTGGCGATGGCGCCAATTTCCTGCCCCTGCTGATGGGCGCTGCAATCGCTGCACGCATTCTGCATTCGTTGCTCGGCCTCACGGGTTCGCTGCTGGCGGCTGGCGTGGGTGGCTTGCTCGCCTTCTGGCTGTTCGGTTCATGGCTGGCCGGGCTGCTCGCCGGTGTGATACTGCTGGCATTTTCCCTTGCCCGTGGCGGCGGCTACGGTGGGGGATTCGGTACTCGCGGCGGTGGTTTTGGCGGTGGCGGATTCAGCGGCGGTGGTGGCGGCTTTGGTGGTGGCGGCGCATCGGGGAGATGGTGAGATGAGCATCAAGCGCTGGCTGACCCATCTGCTGATCCCGAAATGGCTTGCGCACCGCGCGTTTCGCGCCGCTGATCTGGCCGCTATCGAGGCAGCAATCAAGTCTTCAGAAAAAACGCATCGTGGTGAGCTGCGTTTCGTCATCGAAGGGCCGTTGCCGTTTCCCGTGCTGTGGCGCGATACGCCGGTCAGGGCGCGCGCCACGCAGTTGTTCGCGCAAATGGGTGTGTGGGATACCGTAGAGAACAGTGGCATCTTGATCTATGTGCAACTGGTTGATCATCGCGTTGAAATCCTCGCCGACCGGGGAATTGCTCACCATGTGCCGCAAGCCGAATGGGATGCCATCTGCCGTGGCATGGAGGCGGCCTTTCATCGCAAAAACTACCGCGATGGTGCGCTGGCGGCGATAACCCGGGCAGGCGGCCTGCTGGCCAAACATTTTCCGGCCAGCCAGCATAATGTGGACGAATTGCCTGACAAGCCGATGCAGATTTAAGGTCAAATATCGGCCTGCCAGAAATCAATAACAACAACAGGAGAGCGCATCTTGGATTTCGGCTTGCGAGACAAAACCGGCATCGTGACCGGCGCCAGCCAGGGCATAGGCGAAGCGATTGCACATGCCATGGCGGCAGAAGGCATGAGTCTTGTGGTATGCGGCCGGGATAGTGAGCGTCTAAACAGGCTGGCGGCAGAGCTTGCTATTGCGCATGGTGTGCAGGTTTTTCCCGTCATCGCCGACTTGAGCGGCCAGCAAGGTGTGGATAGCCTGGTGGGCGAAGCGGTGGCCGCGCTGGGCAATATCGACGTACTGGTGAACAACGCTGGGGCGATTCGTGGCGGCTCGCTGCTGACCAAGCCCGACGCGGAATGGCAGGAGGACTGGGCGCTCAAGGTATTCGGCTACATTCGCCTGACGCGCGCCGTGTTCCCGCTGATGCAAGCCGCCGGTGGCGGACGCATCATCAACATCATTGGCCAGGCAGGGCGCCAGCCCAAGGCCGATTATCTGGCGGGTGGCGGCGCCAACGCCGCCATCATGAACATGACCAAGGCGCTGGGTGACGAAGGTGGCCCGCACAACATCCTGGTCAATGGCATCAGCCCGGGGCCCATCCGCACACAGCGCTGGCAAACCCTCATGACGCGCATGGCCGCAGACAGCGGCAAGACGCCCGCCGCAACGGAAGCAGAGTGGATGGCCAGCAATCCGCTGCGCCGTGCGGGCAATCCGGAGGAGGTGGCGGCGCTGGCGGTTTTCCTCGCCTCGCGTCAGGCGTCGTACATCAACGGCGCCATCATCCCGGTCGATGGCGGTGACCAGCGTTGCATTTGACGGCCGGCGGGAACAATCCCGCTGGAGCCGGCGGCTCAGCGGTGGGGGCTTTCCTCCAAATGCGCGACATCGTCATATTCAAGCTGGTTTCTTTCGTGCCGGCGTTGCACCAGCCACATCGTGCCGATCACGAAAGAGCCGAACAGGATGACGATCCAGTACACCGACAGGTGCGCACCCAGCAGGATCGAATACAGCGTGGTCATGACCAGGATCGACACGTTCTCGTTGAAATTCTGCACGGCGATCGAATGCCCGGCGCCCATCAGGATGTGGCCGCGGTGTTGCAGCAGGGCGTTCATCGGCACCACAAACAGGCCGGAGAGGATGCCGACCAGCACCAGCAGGGCCGCGGCAATCCGTGCGTCATGCACCAGGGTCATGCATATCACCACCGCACCCATGGCGATGCCCAGCGGAATCACGCGCACCGACTGGCGCAGGCTGATCATGCGTGCCGCCAGCGCCGCGCCGATGGCCACGCCGACGGCGACGATGCCTTGCAGCATGCTGGCTTGGGAAAGATTGCGGCCCAGCGCGACATGCGCCCAGTCGATGACCAGGAATTGCAGCGTGGCCCCAGCGCCCCAGAACAGCGTCGTTATCGCGAGAGAAATCTGCCCCAGCCGGTCGCGCCATAGCAATGTCAGGCAGTGGGTGAACTCATGCAGCAGATAGACTGGATTTTTTTTCAGCGGCTTGTGGTCGACGCCGGTATCGGGAACATACAGATTGAACACGGCGGCGATCACGTACAAGGCGCCAACCAGCAGCAGGCCAGCCTCTCCCACCGTATTGATGCCGGTATCGATGAACGGCATGTCGAAGGCCAGCAGGGCATGCGCGATATCCGGCTTGATCAGCATGCCGCCCAGCACCACGCCGAGGATGATGGCGACCACGGTCAGCCCCTCGATCCAGCCATTGGCGACCACCAGCAGGCGATGCGGCAGGTATTCGGTGACGATGCCGTATTTGGCCGGCGAATAAGCGGCCGCGCCGAGGCCGACCACGGCATAGGCCAGCAAGGGATGCACGTCGAAAAACATCAGCCCGCAGCCGAAAATCTTGATGCCGTTGCTGATGAACATGACCCGCCACTTGGGCATCGAGTCGGCAAACGCGCCGACGAAAGCCGCCAGCACCACATAAGAGACGGTGAAGGATGTTTTTAGCAAAGGAATCTGGCCAGCAGGCGCCTGCATGTCCTGCAGGATGCTGATGGCCAGTATTAACAATACGTTATCGGCGAGCGCGGAAAAAAACTGCGCCGCCATGATGATGTAGAAACCGAGCTTCATGAATGGGCCGTGGTGCAAGGAACTGAATCAGACACCCGGCCAAGATTAAAAGTTGCGGATTTATAACACGAAAGGCGTTACAAATTCGAGAAGGGAAAAGAGGGAAGGGAGAATGGCGGCCATGCCGAGCGTCAATTGGCCGTCTTTTGGCGGCAACAGGACGTGTCTTTTTATGCTTGAATTGGCGCCTTGCCGCGACGACGCGTTGTACCCCGCAATTCACTGAAATCAATCACCATGTCCCGACCGATTCATGTCCGCCTTGACTGGGCGGCGTTGCGCCACAACCATGCGATTGCCCGCCGCCATGCGGGGGATGCGAAAGTGTGGGGCGTGATCAAGGCCAATGCCTATGGCCACGGCATGCTGCCCGCGGCGCTGGCTTTGCAGGGTAGCGCCGATGGCTTCGTGCTGCTTGAACTCGACGGCGCAATCGCCTTGCGCGAAGCCGGCATCCGCCAGCCGATCCTGATGCTCGAAGGCTTCTATCAGCCAGACGAGCTGCCGCTGTTTGCCGAATGGGCGCTGACCCCCGTGCTGCATGCGCCGTGGCAAGTGGATGCGCTGATTGCCGCGCGCCTGCCGGTGCGCCTGCCGGTGTATCTGAAGCTGGATACCGGCATGCACCGGCTGGGCTTGGCTGCCGACGAATTTTTCCAGGCGCTGGCCAGGCTGGAAGCCGCTGATTGCACGGCATCGATCACCGTGATGACGCATTTTGCCGATGCGGATGAAGAGCGCGGCATCGCGGAACAGATGCAACGCTTGCGCGGCATCATGGCCGGACTCGCCTTGCCGCTGTCGCTGGCCAATTCCGCTGCGCTGCTGCGCTTTCCCGAAAGCCATGCCGATTGGGTACGGCCGGGCATCATGCTGTATGGCGCATCGCCTTTCCCGGCGCGGCAGAGCGCGGAATCATTGGGTCTCAAACCGGTGATGACGCTGGCCAGTGAAATTATCGCCGTGCGCGATTTGGCGGCAGGCGACCGCGTCGGTTACGGCGGTACTTTTACTGCCGGACAGCCGATGCGCATTGGCATCATCGCTTGCGGTTATGGTGATGGTTATCCGCGCCACGCGCCGACCGGCACGCCGGTGCTGATGGCGGGGCAGCGCACGCGCACGCTCGGGCGCGTGTCGATGGACAAGCTCTGTGTCGATCTGACCGGAATAGAACAAAAACTCGGCGCTGGCGATACGGCGACTTTATGGGGCGAAGGCCTGCCGGCGGACGATGTGGCCACTGCCGCAGGCACGGTGGCGTATGAATTGTTCTGCGCCGTCACGTCACGCGTGCCTGTCATCGAAGTCAATCAATGAACTGAACATTACAAAAAATACAAAAAATGGCCAAACAAAAATCCGTCTATTCCTGCACCGAGTGCGGCGCGACGGCCCCCAAATGGCAGGGCCAGTGCCCCGGTTGTGGGCAATGGAACACGCTGGTCGAAGCCGTGATGGAAGCGGCCACCCCCGCCGGGCGCAGCTTTGCCTCGCTGGCCGGTGTGAGCAGTTTGCAAACCCTGGGCAAGATTCAACCGCGCGAAGAGCCGCGCCAGCCCACCGGCATCGAAGAATTCGACCGCGTGTTGGGCGGCGGCCTGGTCGCCGGCGGCGTGGTACTGATCGGCGGCGACCCGGGCATCGGCAAATCCACCTTGCTCTTGCAAGCCTTGGCGCGCCTGGCACAGACTAACGAGAACGTGTTGTACGTCTCGGGCGAAGAATCGGGCGAGCAGGTGGCCTTGCGCTCGCAGCGCTTGCAGCTGGATGTTGGCAACATGCAAATCCTGACTGAAATCAATCTCGAAAAAATCCTTGCCACGTTGGTCGCCTCGCGCCCTGTCGTTGCGGTCATTGATTCGATCCAAACCCTGTGGTCGGACGCGCTGCAATCCGCGCCCGGCTCGGTCGCGCAAGTGCGCGAATGCTCGGCGCAGCTCACGCGCTTCGCCAAGCAAAGCGGCACCTGCATCATTCTGGTCGGCCACGTCACCAAGGATGGTTCGCTGGCCGGGCCGCGCGTGCTGGAACATATTGTGGACACCGTGCTGTATTTCGAGGGCGACACGCATTCCAGTTTTCGCCTCGTGCGCGCATTCAAAAACCGCTTTGGCGCGGTGAATGAACTCGGCGTTTTCGCCATGACCGAAAAAGGCCTGCGTGGCGTATCCAACCCCTCAGCCTTGTTTTTGTCGCAACATTCGCTGGATGTCGCAGGCTCGTGCGTGCTCATCACGCAAGAAGGCACGCGCCCGCTGCTGGTGGAAATTCAGGCGCTGGTCGACACTGCCTTCGGCAACCCGCGCCGCTTAACGGTGGGGCTGGAGCAGAATCGCCTGGCCATGCTGTTAGCGGTGTTGCATCGCCACGCGGGCGTGGTGTGTTCCGATCAGGACGTGTTCGTCAATGCCGTGGGCGGCGTGAAAATCACCGAACCGGCAGCTGATCTTGCCGTGCTGCTGGCCATCGTCTCGTCCTTGCGCAACAAACCCTTGCCCGGCAAATTCGCCGTGTTTGGCGAAATCGGCCTGGCCGGCGAAATCCGCCCCGCCCCGCGCGGGCAGGAGCGCCTGAAAGAAGCGGCCAAGCTCGGCTTCACCCACGCCATCGTGCCCAAGGCCAACGCGCCCCGGCAGCCGATCAAGGGCATTGAGGTGATTGCGGTGGATCGGGTGGAAGAGGCGATCGAGAAAATGCGCGGGTGAGCAGGGCGCATCCATTACCGCCACTTGACGGTTAATACCTAATTGAGTATCGTACCGTCTCTTACGATTCATCCTGACGCTGCTGATGACATCCGGCAGCTGATGGCAGATGATCGGTTTGCGGCGGGTAAAGTGGTGGCTTTGCTGCAACAGGCCAAGGCTGATCCGAAAATTATTGACTCTTTGTTGGATCACAATTTTGGAGTCGACCATGCAGCCGCTTACCACGTCAGCAAATGGATTGAATTTTGGAATGTCGGATACAACATTTGGCGCTTGAAAATATGGATTGAACCGAAGGGCAGCGAGGGTGTAAGAATTTTTGTGTAAACGGTCATTTGGCAGGAAACTGCCGCGCATCAAGGAGCGATGATGACCGTCACAAAGAAAGCCGTACCGAAAGAACTGCTGGACAGCCTGCTGGCTGATTACC
>JBAQUE010000096.1:0-3629 GCA_049297315.1 Rugosibacter sp. | reverse complement strand
AATGCTGGGGCTCGATGCCGATGTGCGTGCGGCGGCTTTATTGTTCGCGGTGCCGGAACATGTTGATGAGGCCGCCGAGCGGTTAAAAAAAGTCGGCGTTGGTGAGACGGTGGCCGGGCTGGTGCTGGGCCTGCACCGGCTGGCCTTCCTGCGCCCGCTGACACGCGCGGCGGCGGGCAGCGACGCGGTGCATGCGCAGACGGAAATCCTGCGCAAGATGCTGCTGGCGATGGTGGATGACATTCGCGTCGTGTTGCTGCGCCTGGCCAGCCGCGTGCAAACCCTGCGTTTCCTGGCCGATCATCCGGGCCCGACCAGAGAAGACATGGCGCGCGAAAGCCTGCTGATCTACGCGCCGCTGGCCAATCGGCTGGGTGTCTGGCAATGGAAGTGGGAAATCGAGGATCGCGCACTGCGCTACCTTGAACCCGGGACTTACAAGCGTATCGCCCGCATGCTGGACGAAAAGCGCGTGGAGCGCGAGCGCTTCATCGCCACGACCATCACGCGCCTGCAGAATGAGCTGGCGGCGGCAGGCATCCGCGCCGAAGTACAGGGACGGCCGAAACACATCTACAGCATCTGGCACAAGATGCGTGGCAAGAAGCTGGATTTTTCCGAGTTGTACGACGTGCGCGCCGTGAGGATTATTGTTGACGATGTCGCCGATTGCTACAACGCGTTGGGGCTGGTGCATCACCTGTGGCAACCGGTGGCGGGCGAGTTTGACGATTACATCGCGCAACCGAAAGGGAATTTCTACCGTTCGCTGCACACCGCAGTGACCGCCGAAGATGGACGCGCGCTGGAGGTGCAGATACGCACCCGCGAGATGCACCAGCATGCCGAGCTGGGCGTTGCGGCGCACTGGCGGTACAAGGAAACGGGGGGCCAGGCGCTGGCCGGGGGCGAATATGAAAACAAAATCGCCTGGCTGCGGCAACTGCTCTCCTGGCGTGATGACATCGCCGATTCGGCGGAATGGGTGGCGCAGTTCAAACGCGCCGCGCTGGACGACACGATTTATGTGCTGACGCCACAAGACAAAGTGATTGACCTGCCGCGTGGCGCCACGCCGCTGGATTTTGCTTATCGTTTGCATACCGATTTGGGGCATCGGTGCCGAGGCGCGAAAATTGATGGCCACATGGCGCCGCTGAATACGCCGTTGCAGAACGGACAGCGCGTAGAAATCACGGCCATTAAATCCGGCGGACCTTCGCGCGACTGGTTGAGCGCAACGCAAGCTTATCTGGCGACACCCCAGGCGCGGCGCAAGGTGCGGCAATGGTTTACAGAACAGGAAGATGCTGAACTGCTGGCCCAGGGGCGCGTAATCGTCATGCGTGAATTGCAGCGCTCCGGCACTGTGCAACGCACGCAGGCCAATCTTGAAGAACTGGCCGCGAAGCTCGGCTTGAAAACTGCCGAGGCGATGTTTCTGGCCGTTGCCCGCGGCACGGTCGGACCGCGGGCGCTGGATATTGCCTTGCGCGGTACGCCGGAATCCCCGCCGCCGGAATCCGAAATATTGACCCGCCAGAGCCGTTCGGCCGGTGGTGCGCAAGGCCGCGTGCTGATTGTCGGCGTGGACAAGTTGCTGACCCAGATCGGGCGCTGTTGCAAGCCGATTCCGCCGGATGCCATCGTGGGCTTTGTGACGCGCGGCAAGGGGGTTTCGATTCATCGCGTTGAATGCGCGAACTTCCGCAACATGGCGACCCGTAATCCGGAGCGGGTCATTGAGGCTGCCTGGGGCGGCTCCGCGAGCGCCTTGGCGGAAGCGATTTATTCCGTTGATGTGCAGGTCGAGGCCAATGACAGGCAGGGCTTGCTGCGCGATATTTCAGAATTGTTCACGCGGCAGAAAATCAATGTCACTGCAGTGAAAACCCAGAGCCAAAACGGCATGGCGCGGATGCGCTTCACGCTCGAACTGACCGGCGGGGATATTTTGCAGAGAACCCTGGCCGCATTGCGTGAAGTATCCGGTGTGCTTGATGCAAAGCGAGGTTAGCCTGCAATTCCTGGTAATTGCTTTTGGTCAGTGTCCGTCGAGGGTTCATCCAGGATTATGCAGGCTGGGTTTTCACACGCTGGGCAAGCCGCGAAAGATGCAGCCGGTTTAATGCGGCGTATAACTTTTCCGGATGGGCAGAAGCCTGTAGCTGGAGTTCACCATGCCCTGCCGCCAGCGGCCCGGCCAGGCGCTGTGTCTGGCGCGCCACGGCATCGGCGACATCGATCAGGTGGACACGCGGGCCGGCAATCCCGCGCAACAGCGGCGCGAGAAAGCTGTAATGCGTGCAGCCCAGCACCAGGCAATCCGCGCCTTTATCCAGCAGGGGTTGCACACGCTGGCGGATATCGGCAGCCAGCGCCGGGTCGTCGAGTTGCAGTTGCTCGACATGCGTCGCCCAGCCGGGGCAGGGTTCAATCAGCACTTCAACACCTGCCGCATGCGCATCGATCAGACGGGCGAGACGCTGGCTTTTGGCTGTCGCTTCGGTGGTCAGCACGGCGATGCGGCGGCTGACAGAAAGTTGCGCGGCAGGCTTGATGCCCGGCTCGACACCGACCACCGGTATGCCGGGATGCGCCTGGCGCAAGGCCTCGACCGCAGTCGCGGTGGCCGTGTTGCAGGCGGCGACCAGCAACTGGCAGCCCGATTGCACCAGATCTTCGCCGATAGCCAGCACGCGCGCCTGAATCTGCGCATCGCTCTTGTCGCCATACGGCACATGGGCGGTATCGGCAAAATAAATGAAGTCGGCCTGCGGCAGGGCGTCGACCAATGCAGCCAGCACCGAGAGGCCGCCGAGGCCGGAATCGAAGACGCCGATCATGGGGATGGAAAACTCGGCGCTGGTGAGACGGCGAAGATCACGATTAACTAGGCAACCGCGACAGGAATTTTGCCGATTTTCGCCTGCCACTCGCGCGGGCCGGTGGTGTGTACCGAGGTGCCCGTTGAATCCACGGCCACAGTCACCGGCATGTCCTTGACCTCGAACTCATAAATCGCTTCCATTCCCAGATCGGCAAAGCCTACTACCTTGGCCGACTTGATGGCTTTGGCGACTAAATATGCCGCGCCGCCTACGGCCATCAAATAGGCGGATTGGTTATCCTTGATGGCTTCAATCGCCACCGGGCCGCGTTCGGATTTGCCGATCATCGAAATCAGGCCGGTCTGTTCCAGCATCATGCGGGTGAATTTATCCATGCGCGTGGCGGTGGTCGGGCCGGCGGGGCCGACGACTTCATCGCGCACCGGGTCGACCGGGCCGACGTAATAAATCACGCGGTTGGTGAAGTCGACGGGCAGTTTTTCGCCTTTGGCCAGCATGTCCTTGATGCGCTTGTGGGCGGCGTCACGGCCGGTGAGCATTTTGCCGTTGAGCAGCAGCTTTTGTCCCGGTTTCCACGCGGCGACTTGTTCACGCGTCAGCGTATCCAGATTGACGCTGGTGGCAGACTTTGTATCCGGCGTCCAGGTCACCGCTGGCCAGTCGGCGAGCTTGGGTGGCTCCAGCTTGGCCGGGCCGGAACCATCCAGATGAAAATGGATGTGGCGCGTGGCGGCACAATTCGGAATCAGGGCGACCGGCAGGTTGGCGGCATGCGTT
>JBAQUE010000095.1:0-1691 GCA_049297315.1 Rugosibacter sp. | reverse complement strand
GCAATATCCCGGGCAACTTCGTGCATAACATCTCCAAGGCGGCGGTTATCCGCATGGGGGTCAATCTGGCCGTGGAACTCTCCCCGTACAATATCCGTGTCAACACCGTGTCACCCGGGCTGATCGATACGCCGGCGACGCGCCCCCTGTTGCAACAGCCCAATGGATTGGAGCTTTTCCTGAAGTCTGCACTCATCCGTCGCGCTGGACAGAGTGAAGACATTGCCCAGGCTGCGGTATTCCTGTGTTCCGACGAAGCGAGCTATATCACTGGTGCGAATTTGCCGGTGGATGGCGGTTGGACGGCATCGGGCGGCCTGGGACAGCCTGATCCCGAGACCACCAAAATATTTGCCGAAGCCATGGCCAAGCTATGCAATATACCGGGCGGACCAAAGGGATAAGGAACCCAAGTGATTTTCTCTTGCGCAAATGACAGGAATGCTCCAAGGCGCATAAAGAGCAAGGCGGCCGGAGTTTGTAGTTTTTACCAAGTCGTTGCCGATCAAGGAGACAGCCATGAATGCACCAGCCAGCACACATGAAATGAGAGTCATGACCCAGATTCCGGATATGGGAAGCGGGCCGATTCCGGTTGAGCCTTACATTTCGCCGGAATACTACAAAAAAGAGCAAGAGAAAATTTTTAAACACGCGTGGATCAATGTCGGGCGGGTTAGCGCGCATATCCCCAATCCGGGTGATTACACAGTGCGCGAACTGGATTTTCTTAATGCCTCGATTCTGCTGGTACATGGCCGTGATGGCGTGGTACGTGGTTTCTACAATGTCTGTACCCATCGGGGTAATTCCGTCGCCAGCGGATCAGGCAACGCACGCTCGGCTTTTGTCTGCGCTTTCCATGGCTGGGCCTTTGGCCTGGACGGTAGCCTGAAGACCGTGCCCAGCGAGGAGCAGTTTCCAGGACTGGACCGTGCCCAATACGGCTTGAAACCGATCGCTACTGAGATGTGGCGCGGCTTTATCTTTATCAATGCGCAGGAAAAACCAGCGACATCGCTGGTTGAGTTCCTTGGTGGCTGGGGCAAGCAACTGGAAGCCATACCGTTTGAAAACTATGACCATACAGGGCGTTATACGACGCGGCTGAAATGCAACTGGAAGGTGTACATTGATGCCTTTCAGGAGGCATATCATGTGGGCCTCGTACACGCCGAAAGCCTGCCGATCCTGGCCAAGAATCCCGAGTCTTTCGTACTCAATTCAATTCGTACCTACGGTCCGCATCGATCAATCTCGGCGTGGGCAGATCCTGGGCATGTGCCTACGCCAGCAGAAGCCATTGCCTGGAAGTACGGATCAGCAATTACGCCAGCCGGAACAATCGAGCAATCACCGGCCATCAATCCCAGCAAGGATGAAAACTGGTGGTTTGATATCAATGTATGTTTTCCCAGTCTCTTCATTGATGTCGGCATGGGATGGTTTTTGACTTATAATTTTCATCCGGTCAGCGAAAACGAAACCGTGTGGGAGATTAATAGTTACCAGCTTCACGCCAGCACACCGAGCCAAAAGCTGTCGCAGGAGTATGCAAAAATACTTTTGCGCGATGTGTTGTACGAAGATTTATCGACCATGGAAGGTGTTCAGAAAGGACTCGGTTCAGGTGTCCTGAAGACCATTCTGCCGGGTCAGTTCGAGATCACCATGCGCCATCAGTATTGGGC
>JBAQUE010000094.1:0-2003 GCA_049297315.1 Rugosibacter sp. | reverse complement strand
TCGGCGCTGAAGATGCGCAGGCCATCGAGCTGATGCGTGAGCTTTACGCGCCTTTCCAGCGCAATCATGAGCGTCTGCTGGTGATGGATGCGCACAGCGCGGAACTGACCAAATACGCGGCGAATGCGATGCTCGCCACGCGCATCAGCTTCATGAACGAACTCGCCAACCTGGCCGAAAAACTGGGCGCCGATATTGAACTGGTGCGCAAGGGCATTGGCTCCGACCCGCGCATCGGTTTCGATTTTCTCTATCCCGGCGTCGGTTATGGCGGCTCGTGTTTTCCCAAGGATGTGCAGGCGCTGATCCGCACCGCGCAGGAATCCGGCCAGCAATTGCATGTGCTGCAAGCGGTCGAACAAGCCAATGATGCGCAAAAAACCGTGCTCGCGAAAAAAATCACCCAGCGTCTGGGGACTGACCTGACCGGCAAGACAATCGCCCTGTGGGGGCTGGCTTTCAAGCCGAATACCGATGACATGCGCGAAGCGCCCAGCCTGGTGCTGATTGCCGACTTGCTCGCGTGCGGCGCATCCATTTGCGCGTATGACCCGGTCGCCATCAAGGAAGCGCAACGCATCCTGGGCAGCGAGCCGCGTATCCGTTACGCCGCCACGCCGCTGGCCGCGCTGGATGGCGCCGATGTGCTGGCCATCGTCACCGAATGGAAAGAGTTCCGCAGCCCGGATTTTGCCGCCATCAAAGAAAAACTCAAGACGCCGGTGGTTTTTGATGGCCGCAACCTGTATGAGCCAGCCATGCCGCGCAAGGCGGGGCTGGAATATTTCGCCATCGGTAGACCATAATGAATTCCCCCACCCCCCAGCCCCCGCCCCAGTGCGGGGGAGATAGCTTGTCGCTACGCTCATGGGTCACGGCGCTACGTGGCTGTTCTCTGTACGGACGCCGCCTCCGGCGGCGAAACTGCATTGCCTGGAGGGCGCATGACGCTTCCTGAAATACCTGTTACTTCTGCTGCCCGCATCCTGATTGTGGGCGATGTCATGCTCGACCGCTACTGGTTTGGCGAGGTATCGCGCATTTCGCCCGAGGCGCCGGTGCCGGTGGTGAAAGTCGAAAAAGTCGAAGAGCGTCCCGGCGGCGCCGCCAACGTGGCGCGCAATTGCGCGGCGCTCGGTGCGCAAGTCGCGCTGCTCTCGGTAGTCGGCGCTGACGAAGCGGGGAAAACCCTGGCGCGCCTGATGGCGGACGCGAACATTGATACCAGCCTGCATGAAGATGTGGGGCTTAACACGACGGTCAAGCTGCGCGTCATCAGCCGCCAGCAACAGTTGCTGCGCATCGATTTTGAAAACACGCCGGACCATGAAGTACTGCGCGCCAAGCTGGCCGATTTTTCCGCTCGCCTGGCGGATTGCGATGTGGTTATCCTGTCCGACTACGGCAAGGGTGGCCTGACGCATATCAGCGACATGATCGAACTGGCGCGCGCCAAAGGTAAACCGGTGCTGGTCGACCCCAAGGGTGACGACTACAGCCGCTATGCCGGCGCGACCCTGCTGACGCCGAACCGCACTGAGCTGCGCGAGGTGATAGGCCGCTGGCAGGATGAGGCCGCACTGGAACTCAAGGCGCAACGCCTGCGCGAGGAGCTTGACCTGACCGCCTTGCTGGTGACGCGCAGCGAAGAGGGCATGTCCTTGTTCTCCGCCGCTGGCGTGCGCCATGAAGCGGCAGTGGCGCGGGAAGTTTATGATGTCAGCGGTGCGGGTGATACGGTCATCGCCACGCTGGCGGTGATGCTGGCCAGTGGCTTGCCGCTCACGCAGGCGCTGTTTCTCGCCAACCGCGCGGCCGGCATCGTGGTCGGCAAACTTGGTACCGCGACCTGTTCGCTGGAAGAATTGCAACACCATCTGGATTGAAACGAGGCTGCTCATGAGTTATTACGTCGTCACCGGTGCCTGTGGATTTATCGGTGCCAACCTGGTCAAGGCGCTGAACGAACGCGGCATTGGCGACATTATTGCGGTCGATAATCT
>JBAQUE010000093.1:0-7629 GCA_049297315.1 Rugosibacter sp. | reverse complement strand
GTTCCGGCTCGCGAAATATCCGCGCCGCGAGCGGCGCGCCGGCCGCCACCGCCAGCGCGACGAAAATGCCGAATGCAACATTGCTCCAGTGCAGCGTGCTGGTCAATCCGCGCGAAACTTGCGGCGCTTGGATCACCGCCGCACCCGAACCCATGTCGCGGAATAGGTAGGCGAAGTTGGTAATGACGGCCGCCATTGCCATCAAACCGTAGGCTTCTGGCGGCAGCAGGTGCGCCAGCACGGTGATGCTGACCAGTTGCGACACGATGCGCACTACCTGCGACAGCGCTACCCAGCGCGCATTCGACAGCGCTTTCATCGCGGCAACTCCAGTGCCGCCGCCAGCGCGCGGCTGACCGCCGCATCGCCGAATTCGCGCACGACGGCTTCGCGCGACGCCGCCGACACCGGTCTTGGCTTGGCCGTCGCGATCATGCGACAGAGCCGCTCCAGGTCGGGTTCCAACACCAGCAATTCATCGCCGAGGCGCTGGCGCGCCCAGGCGAGAAAGGGCGTCTCCACCGCGTATACCGGGCAGCCGAACGATATGGCATAGAAGAAGGTGCCGCTCACCACCACGTCGGAGTCGGCGTTGGCGATCACGATGCCGCGCGCGGAACGCACCAGGCGCTGCGCTTCCGCCTCGTCGACGCGGCCAGGCAGGAAAACGAAATTCCTGCGCCGCAGCCGCGCGATGTGCGCGGCATAAGCCGCATCGCCGACGCTGCCCGCGACGACCAGCGCGCGCCACGACGGAAAGGCTTCGACCAGCGCATCGATCTTCTTGTAGGGCACGATGCGGCCGAAGGCGAGGAAGTAGTTTTCGGGCAGTTGCAGCTCCGATCCCGCGCCCGGCAAAGCGGCGGATTGCCGGTACAATGGATGCGGACAGTAGCACCTGTCGGCATCGGCGCCGGAATGCGTGATGACGACATCGAACAGCGCCTCGTACAGATCGACCAGGCAGCGCGCCAGCGCTTCGCTGCCGGCCGCCGTGCCATGCGGATGGTAGTTGTGCCGAACGAAGATCATGCGTTTCGCAAATGCCTTCATCAGCAGGGCTTTCAGGAACAGCCGGACCGTGCCGCGCAGCGACACGCGCCCTGTGGCCGGCGCGACAATCGCGTTCTCCAGCCAATTGACCACCATTGCGTCATAGCGGCGCAGGCTGCGCGGCAGCTGCACCAGCAGCGCCTTGACACCGGCGAAGCGTTCCACGCTGCCGAAATCGGCGAGCAGTTCGCGCATGCGTTCGGTATACGCGTTGCCCATGTCCTCGTACGGGATATAGGCGATGCGGCGGCGCCTGTCGGCCGCTTCCGTCCGCCGCGCCAGAATGCTTTCCGGTTCGATGTACATGCCCTACCTCGCGAACCAGGTCCGATAGTCGACGCGGTAGCGGATGTCGCCGTTGCGCATGCGGATCTTGCGCGCCGGATTACCGCCGACGATCTCGAGTTCACCCACATTCTTCGTCACCACGCTGCCGGGATACACCACCGCGCCGCGTCCGATGGTGACACCCGGCATGATCAGCACATTGGGAAATATCCAGGCATCGTCGAGAATCGTGACCGGCGCGCCGACGGCCTTGCACATCGGATCGTCGACGTCGTGGCCGAGCGTGTAGATCCTGACGTCGTGCGAAATATTGACGTTATCGCCGATGCTGATCGACAGCCGGTTGTCGAGATAGCAGCCGGCATTGATGGTGACGTTCGAGCCGATGGAAACGTTGCGCCGGATCTCGAAGAACCGCAGCCACGAATGCAGCGCCACCCCGTGGCCGATGCGAAAGCCGAGCAGACGCATGACCGCCGCGCGCAGGCTGAAGCCCGGCAGCAGGTTGAAGCACAGCGTGAATGCCGCCGCCAGCAGCTTGCGGCTCTGGTTGCCGGAAAACAGGCGCGAACCGGTCGCGCGCCAGGCAGGAACGCCAATGGGTATTTTCATCGAGCGTGATTTAGTTGTAGGCATAACGGGTATATAGCGAGAATCCGCGTTTGAGCATGGTACGCAGCGGCGGCTCGAATACGCTGCAAATGAAATTACTCAGCGTCAGAAGCAGCGCAATGGTGGCGCCGAGCACGACGACATAGCGGTCAAGCCCTGCCGCTGCCAGCCTGCCGAGTAGCAGACAGCCCAGCACCTGATGGATCAGGTAGAGCGGATAGGTCATCAGTCCGACGCGGCGCAGCAACTTGCGCAAGACGCCACCGTGGAACATCCGTTCGCTGTAGCGGATCGACAACGTCATCCAGGCGACGGCGGCCAGCCATAGCAGCAACGGTAGCCACAGGGGTGTGGCGATGCCGGTCTTCTCGACCGCCAGTGCATGATGGGCGGCAATCTGCAACAGGCACGCCGCGACAAGGAATGGTGCCAGCCAATCGGACCGTGGCCCGTGCTTGAGCAGTTGCGCCCAGATCACGACTCCCAGCGCGAAGAAGCAGCCGTGCTGTACCAGCAGCAGTTCGAGCAGGCGGCTTTCGCGGTAATGCTGCAGCCATTGATGCGCGACGCTGGCGGGGTCGGCCAGCGACAGCCACCATGCCAGCCAATAGACCCCGCTCCCCGCGCCGAGCAGCAGTGCGAGACGGCGCATCGCCACGAAGCGTCCGCCGGCGATCAGCAGCGCCACCAGCGCGTAGAAGGAAATCTCCACACCGAGCGTCCAGTACGAAGGATCGACCCACGGCCCCCATGGCCACAACGACAGGCTGCGCCCGTAGGCGCCGGCGGAGACTCGACCAGCCGATGCCATGTGGATGGCCGCCAGGCTGAGGCTGGCACAGACCCAGACTGTGGGCAACAGGCGCAGCGCACGGCTGTGCACGAAGGAGAACAGGCTGGCGTTTTCCGCGCTGTAGGCGATGACGAAGCCGGAAATCACGAAGAAGACCTGCACTCCGATCCAGCCGGCGCCGGCGATGCCGGCCAGTTCGGGAAAGCGCACCTCACCGCCACTGAGGCGATACGCCGTGCTGCCGGACAAGGCCCAGTCGAGGTAGGTGAGATGAAACAGCATCACCGCCGCCGCAGCGAGAAAGCGCAACAGGTCGAGACCGGGGATGTGCCGGCCGTCGAGCGTGGCGGCATTGACGCCCTGCGCGACCATCATGCCCCCGACACCAGCGAAGCAGGCGGGATCGATCCGCGCGTCGTCTGCTTGCCAATGAAAAATCGCGCCAGCAGCGGGAGGCGCAACCACATGCGATGCAACAGCCAGCCCAGCGCGAGCGCAGTCGAAATGCGCAAGGCAGTGCCATTCAGGCCGACAGTCTTCTCCATCGCAAGCTGCACGAACTGGTGCGTGAACATGATGGTCATCGAAGCCGCGCCCAGCGATTGGAGCGCGGCCGCCAGCGCGGTGCCTGCCAGGCTGGCTACAAGGCGTCGTGCCAGCAGCGCCAGCACGCCGCACCAGGCAACCGCGCTGGCCAGCGTCACCAGCGGCAGGCCGTAATCGAGATACTTGAGATCAAGCCGGTTGTGCAGGCCCAGCAGGTTGAGTCCGATGCCACCCGCAGCGACCATGCAAAGCGGCAGTGCGAACCGTTCGACATCCAACTCGCGTACGCGATAGCCGAGGTAATACAGCGGTGCGGCGAACAATACGGTATGCACATTCCACGGCAGCCAGCGCTGCGGCCACCACCAGGCCTGAAGATATGCGCACGACAGCATGCTGGAAAACAGCAGCACAGCAACATTGGGTGTGCAGCGGCGCAGCGCGCCGTGCACCAGCTGCTGGGTCAGGAAGTAGCAGGTGGCGAACCAGAACGCCGCCGCATAGCCTTTGAGCAGAGGCCCGCCCAGCAGCATCGGCTTCAGCAGGAAATCCGCGATGAAGGCGGCGTCCCACGCCTGGCCGGGATAAGCTGACAGCAATTCCAGCGGCCACAGGATCAGCAGGTAACTGGCATAGGGTAGCAGCAGTCCGGCTGCGCGGCCCCGCCAATAATCCCGCTGCGGCACCGATGCGTGATGCAACCAGCCACCGATCAGGAAAAACAGCGGCATGTGGAACATGAAAATCGACTGCACCAGCAGCGGCGCGGACGCGACGTGGCCCACCACCACGCACGCGATGCCGATGCCTTTCAATACGTCGATCCATTTCTCTCGCTGCACTTTGCCTCCACACGTTCCCAGCGGTCAGGATGGCCGCTGGCTTTCCAGCTAGCCTGTCTGCGCAGGCACCAGCAGTCCCGGCGCGTACGCGCCCACCGCGCGCAGCGCATCGGCCATGCTGGGCACGTAGAGCACGGCGACACCGAACAGCACCGGCGCCCAGAGTTCCCATGATGCGTCGTGCGCATTTGCGGCGGTCGGGCTGATGGCGCGCGACGACATGGGTCAGAACTCGCTCAGCACCACGCCCAGCATCTGCACGCCATGGCGCGACAGATCGGAGGACATCCGGTTTGCATCGGAGAGGCTGGTATGGTTGCGGCGCGCCGCAAGGATGGCGCCGCCAGCCAGAACGCATACAGTTTGCGCATCGGCATAATCATTGCCCGCCGGCGTGTCGATGAGCACCACGTCAAACTCCTCTTCGCATTCGTCGAGCAGATCGGCAAACGCATCGCGGCCAAGCAGTTCCTGCGGATTGGGCGGTCGCGGTCCGGCGGTCAGTATCGACAGATTTGTGAAATTCTCGATGCGCTGAATCGAATCGAGCTGGCGCCGGCCGGAGAGCACCGACGACAGACCGTTGCCATTGGCAAGGACGAATAATGTGTGTTGACGCGAATTGCGCATGTCGGCGTCGATCAGCAACGTGCGCTGGCCAAGCTGCGAAAACACGATCGCCAGATTGGCGACGAGATAGCTCCGTCCGTCACCGCGCTGCGGCCCGATCACCGCCAGCGCATGGCTGTTTTCCCGGTTATTGAACCAGCGCAGGACAAGCTGGCTGCGCAGGGCGCGCAGGGATTCCACCGGCGCGCTGAAAGGCAGCAACGCCGCCACCAGATCGTTCGATACGCGCAGTTCGCCTGCGTCGATCAAATAAGGGTAGTCGTATTGCTGCGCCAGCGCGAAATCGACGTCGGCACGACTGAGCAGACCGAGTTCCATGCCGGCGGCACCGAAACTGAGGTTGATTTCCTTTTGCAGATGAATGATGCGTTCCGCATCCAGCGCACTGAGCCTGCCCGTTTCGACCAGGATCGCGCCGATGGTTTTCGCCGAATTGCGGCGTGACAGCTTGCGCACGATGCCGGGAATGCGATCGGTAATTTCCGGACTCATTGGATGTAGCTCCCAGGTCATGCGCCGGCGGGCGGCGCGTGCCGATCCGCCGTCAGAACTCGCGGGTGCCGCTTCCGCAAGCGCCGGACATCCGCTTTCGCCAGTGGCGCAACGGTCACCAGCATCGGCATGCCAAGCACATACTCGACGTCGGTGACGGAACGGATGCGGCGGTCGCGCAGTTCAAGCAACACGGCGGCAGCAATGCCCAGCATCAGGCCGACCATGGTGGCAATGGCGAGGTTGAGCGGTATTTTCGGAGATGCGGACTCCGCCGGTTCTACGGCCGGCGTCAACACTGAGATATTGGTCTGAGTCGACTTGCTTTCCAGATTGCTCTGGCTGAAGCGGTCGGCGACCGTGTCGTAGGCTTTTTGCGCGGCATCCAGTTCGCGCTGCAACACCGCTGCTTCATCCATTTTCGAGCGCAGGCCGAGGATGTTTCTCTTCTGCGCTTCGATGGCGGATTTCAACATACCGACTTTCTCGCTGCTGGCGCGACGGCTGGTTTCGATGCTGGCGGAAACGCGCGCAGTCTCGTCGGCCAGGTGTCGCTTCAACTCGTCGATCTGCGCCTGTATGCTCTGGTACTGGGGATGATTGGGGCCGATGCGCTTGGCCGCATCCTGCAGCTTGGCCTGCTGCATGGCGATCTCGGTCTTCAGTTGCTGAACGGGCGGACTCTGCATCGCATCCTGCACCGATTCCGCCGCACCGCCCTTCTGCTTGCTGGTGGCCTCCGCGTTGGCGGTCTGGGCCAGTACCACCTGGCTCTGCAGGTCGTTCAGCTTCTGATTCTCGTAGTCGAGGTGCTGGTCGCTGGAAATGATGCCGTGTTTCTGCTGGTATTCCGAGAGCCTTGCCTGGGCCTCTTCGACGCGGTCGCGCAACGCCTTGCTTTGCTGATTGAACCACATTGCATACTGGCCGGCCGGGCCGGTACGCAATTCGATATTGGTATCGATATAGGCCTGGACGAAAGCGTTGGCGATCAGTGACGCATATTTGGGGTCCCAAGCCTTAAAGGTGATATTGATGACGTTGCTGTCATGTGAGGGCTTGACCTCGAGCCGATGCTGCAGGAAGTCGCCGAACCAGGATTCGAAGGTGCCCCTGCCGTGCCTCGCGTCTTGCCACTGCTGCTGCAGCTCGGGCTTCTTGTCGAAGCCGAGCATCCTGATCACGCGGTAGGTAACGCGGTCGCTGTTGATGATGTCCACCTGGGTCGCCATGTAGCCGGGCATGGTCATTGCCGGGTAGGTCATGCCGGCGACAGGGTCCGGCGATTTGACGTCAACCACCACGGCCGCCGTAGCGGTATAGCGTTTCGGCATCATCAGACTCACGGCCAGCGCCACCAGCACAGTGCCGAACAGGCCAAGCAGCACGATGCGATAGCGCGCACGCAGGCACAAAAGGAGTTGGCTCGGATTCATCTCAGAAAAGGCTCTCGGACACTTCGATGATGTCGTCGGCCTGCACCATGTCGGTAGGCTTCGGCTTGATCTCGATCACTTTTCCGTCTGGTCCGCGGCGCCGGATGCACAGGCCGCGCTCGGTGCCACGCGGCGTGAGGCCGCCGCCCTGCGCCAACGCCTGCTGCACCATCATGTTGCGTTCCTGGCGATAGGAACCCGGATGCTGCACTTCGCCGTAGATGTAGAACATCGGTGCCTTGGGGACGAAGATCACGTCGCCACCGTTGACCCTCACGTCTTCGCTGAGCTTGTTGTTGATGAACATGCCGGAGATGTCGATCTCGCTGCGAAACGGCTTGCCGTCACGCACACCGGTGAGGATCGCGGTATCGGCCCCGGTGGCAGTTATGCCGCCGGCAGCGGATAATATTTCGGAGAGCCGCGTATTGAAGGTTTCAAGCGGGAAGCGCCCCGGGTGATTGACCTGGCCAAGCACCGACACCTGATTGCCATGGTTCTGTACCAGCACCACCGTGACCTGCGGCTTGACGACGAATTTGCCCTCATCCAGTTTCTGGGCAATCGCCAGCTCCGCCGCGCTCAACGTCAGGCCGCCGAGTTGCACCGAACCGATCAGCGGGAAGGTGATCGCCCCCATTTCGCTGACGCGCGTATCCAGCGTGAGATCAGGATTCTCGAATACCTGGATGTGGATCGAGTCGCCGGGGCCGAGCTGGTATTCGCGTAGCGGCTCCTGCGCATGGCCGACACCGCTTGCCATCACCACCAACAGGAACAGCGCAAGCAGGAAGCCGAGCAGGATATCCCGCTGCTGCGATGATTTCGTATTCATGGTTGCAGCACCTCCTTTTCAAGCTTCGCCAGACTGGCCGTCGCCGCGCCGCTCCTGCCGTCTGCCTGCTGCTGCCCGGGAGCGGATGAGGCGAATTCGCCC
>JBAQUE010000092.1:0-8790 GCA_049297315.1 Rugosibacter sp. | reverse complement strand
CGCATACACCAGCGCGCCGGGCACCACGCGGCCTTGCAGCAGCATGCCGTCACGTTCTTCCATATTGGTAAACAGTTCTTCGGTAAACCAGGCCAGATTCACAAAGTTGACGAGGTCGGTTTCAGTCACCGTGCGGCCGCGCGTCCTGAACTGGTAGCCCACCGTGAAGTCTTCAAAAAACAGGCCGCCGCCGATCAGGGCAGGTCTTGTTGTCATGGTATTCGTCCCTTATAAAAGCTCGATGGCGATGGCGGTCGCTTCGCCGCCGCCGATGCACAGGCTGGCGACACCGCGCTTGAGGCCGCGCTGGCGCAGCGCACCGATCAGCGTCACCATGATGCGGGCGCCCGTGGAACCGATCGGATGGCCCAGCGCGCAGGCGCCGCCATGCACGTTCATTTTGTCTTCGGGAATGCCCAGGGAACGCATGGCGCCCAGCGCGACCACGGCGAATGCTTCGTTGACTTCAAACAGGTCAACATCTTTTGTCGTCCAGCCCGTTTTGGCGAAGAGCCGGTTGATGGCATGCACTGGCGCACCCGGAAACGAGGCCATGTCGGCGGCATAGTTGGCATGGCCGATGATGCGCGCCAGCGGTTTCACCGCATAGCGGTCTGCCGTTGATTGAAGCATCATGACCACGGCGGCGGCGCCGTCGGAAATCGAGCTGGCGTTGGCCGGGGTAATCGTGCCATTCGGCCGGAAGGCCGCTTTCAGGGTCGGGATTTTTTCGACATTCACCGCAAAGGGCGTTTCGTCATTCGCCATCACGGTATCGCCGGAACGGCTGGACAGCGTAACAGGCGCGATTTCCCAGGCAAAACTGCCATCGGTATTGGCCAGCTTGGCGCGCTCGGTGGACAGCACCGCATAGCGATCCTGCTCCTCGCGGCTGAAACCGTTTTTCTCTGCCCACTCGCAGGCAAACGAACCCATCAGGCGGCTTTCCACAGCATCTTCGAGGCCATCGGTCAGCATGTGGTCGAGCACCTTCTGATGCCCCAGGCGATAGCCCGTGCGGGCGCGCGGCAGGATATAAGGCGCGTTGCTCATCGACTCCATGCCGCCAGCCACGACGATTTCAGAACTGCCGGCGACCAGCACATCATGCCCGAGCATGGCGGCCTTCATCGCCGAACCGCACATCTTGGTCAGCGTGGTGCATCCGGCAGACCCCGATAACCCGCCACCCAATGCGGCTTGCCGCGCCGGCGCCTGTTTCTGCCCGGCGAACAGGCAGGTGCCGAAGATCACTTCATCCACCGCATCGGCCGGGACACCGGAGCGCTTGACCGCCTCGCGGATCGCCACCGCGCCGAGTTCGGGCGCCGACATGCCGGAAAGCTTGCCCTGAAAATTGCCGATCGGCGTACGTGCCGCACCGACGATGACTACTGGATCCGAAATTGCCATTTTTGTTTCCCTGAATTATTCGTTGAAATTTTTATCCGCACACTGAAACGTTCAGCGCGGCGCCAGGCGTATCGCACCATCCAGGCGGATGACTTCGCCATTCAGCATGACATTGCCGATGATCTGCTGCACCAGGTTCGCGTATTCCGCAGGCCGTCCGAGACGCGGCGGATAAGGCACGGACTTGCCCAGCGAATCACGCACGCTGTCGGGCAAGCCCATCAGCATCGGCGTTTCAAAAATGCCCGGTGCGATGGCCATGACGCGGATGCCATAACGCGCCAAATCGCGCGCCGCCGGCAAGGTCATGGCGACGATGCCGCCTTTGGACGCCGCATAGGCGACTTGCCCGACCTGCCCGTCGTATGCCGCAACCGACGCCGTGTTAACGATCACGCCACGTTCGTTATCGGCCAGCGGCGGCTGCTCGCTCATCACCGCTGCGGCGAGGCGCAGCATGTTGAAACTGCCCACCAGATTGATGTTGATGGCGCGGGCAAAAGTCTCCAGCGTATGCACGCCCTCCTTGCCGACCACTTTTTCGCTGGTGGCCACACCGGCGCAATTGACCAGGCCGCGCAGGCCGCCGAATTCCTTGAGGCAAGCATCGATTGCCGCTTGCACGCTCTCCGGATTGGTCACATCCGTGGCGACAAAACGCGCACTGGCGCCCAGCTCGGCAGCCAGTTGTTCACCTTTCGGATTCAAGTCAACCATGACGACCTTGCCGCCCTGGGCGACGATCATGCGTGCTGTCGCCGCGCCCAAACCCGAGCTGGCGCCGGTGACTACAAAAGCATTTCCCTTGATTTCCATAGCAACGCCTTGCGCTAATTAAGCTTGCAGATTGACCAGTACCGAACGGATCGGCTCGTTGCTGATGGAACGCGTGGTGTGGCCCTCGCCCGTCATGTCGGTCGCATGCACCACCGACCCGGCACCGAACACGCGCTTCTCGCCCGTGCCCACGGTAATTTCAACCTGGCCGCCGAGGAAAATCAGATACACGTGGTTAGGCACCACATGCCAGCCGGATTCGTAGTTGGCGTCGGATTCGCGGAACAGGATGCCGGGCGCCGGTTGCAGATCGGAAAAGCGGCCAAACTTGCCCTTGTCGGTCAAGGTCAAGGGCTCGTCTTCGAAAAATGATTTGCCGTCAGGGCCGGCGCTGATTTTGACTATGTTCATGCTATCTCCACAAAAAAGTCGGCGCTGGCGACACGGCGATAAGTCATTTCCACCGCGCCGGCAAACGCCTGTGTTATGGAAAAAGTAAAACGGCTACAGGCAAGGCAGGAAAAACTCCTCCGGCACCAGCGCTTCATCGTAGTAGGACAAGGCTTCGCGCAGGTTGGATTTCGACCACACCACGGGCTGGATTTCAGGATGCACTTCGGTCATCCGCCCGGCCGTGCATAACTCCAGCCGCACGCCGCAGCGGTCGAAAAAATGCACCGAGAAAGTATTGCCATACGGCTGGCGCAGAGGGCCGAGCAGGTCGAGCTCAACGCCATCACTGCGCAGGAAATAGCCGTCGGACATGATGTCCGATGCATCTTCCTTGGTGAAGGCGACGTGATGCAGTTTGACTTCCTGGCCGGGATAAATCGCGATTTCCTGGCCGCCGACATTTTTCGCCATGCGGAACAACAATGCGGAAATGGTTTTCCCCTGCTCGTCGACCACTTTCTCGGACGTCAGGAAACCCAGCATCTCGGCCAGGAACGCACTGCACTTCGCCGGGTCTGGCGAGGTGAAGGCCACATGATTGATGTTGAGCGGCGCCGCCGTACCGCGGATGGCCTTGGGGGCGACCCAGTCGGGCCCCTCGAAACCGGAGACATAGCCCATCTGGTGCATGTCGGCAAACAGGCGGACGCGCGGACCAGCCGGCACATTGAAGGCGATCGATTTGCCGATGCCCCTGAGCACGCTGTCGGCCTCCGCCGCCTGCACAGAGACGCCGCCCGCTTCCAGCTTGCTGCGGAAGTTAGCCAGGTCAATCTCGTCGCGCACATGAAAACCAATTTCGACCAGCCCTGGTGTATCACTGTGGTCAACCACGAATGAAAACTTGTAGGGCTCGTGCCAGCAACGGAAGGTCACGCGGTTCGGCTCGATGCCGCTTTCCAGCAAGCCCATCTCGTTGGTATAAAACTCCCGCGTTTTCAACAACCGCGAATCCTTAACCGCAATCCAGGCATAACCCAGACGGTGTATTCCTCTACGGATCAAAGCCATTTTTAATTTCTCCTCACTATCGCTTGCGCTGGGTTCAGGTCACGACTTCAAAGAAGTTGGCCAGCACCGCACTTTCGTAATAGAACACGCCACGCGGAATGTGTTCGCCGGCCCAGACAATCGGCGGCACCCGGTTGGGGATGGCTGACGCCTCATAAATGCCGCACTGGAACTCGTTGCGATTGCCCGATGGGTCATGGAAGTACACCGTGCTCACGCCCGCCACGCCATGGCGGCTGATGCCATAGTCGAATGTCGCCACCTTGCGGTGCTTCAGCATGTCGACCCGACGAATCACGTCGGCGCGGTCATTCACGTAGAAAGCGATATGGTGCAGGCTGTTCGGCGGGCCGGGGGCAAACGCCACATTGTGGATGGTGTTGCTGACCGTCAGAAAAAACGCGAAAGGATTGCCGTCCGGACCATGGATGGTTTCGGTGACGTTGAAGTCCATCACCTCCTGCAGGAACTTGACCGACTTGTCGCAATCGGTTCCCGCCAGCAGCGTGTGGTCCAGATGCGTCACCGGCCAGACGCCGGTCAAATTGTCCAGGATAATGTCCGGGTCTTTCATGACATACGAATAACCAACCTTGTCCGAATGGTAGAAAAAGTTGAACGTGTGCCCGGAAGGGAGCTCAATCTTGACGCCCTCGCCCTGCCCCATCACCTCGCCTGCGGCAACGCGCCGGGTTTTCAGGCCCCAGGCCTTGGCGCCTGCTTCGGCCTCGTTCAAGTCAGCCGGGTCATTCACCTTGAAACCGACATGATCCACCCCGGCGCGGTCCGATTCATTCAGGATGATGCAATGATGATCCTGCGACTCATGCGCCTGCAGATACACCTGGCCGGGGCTTCTGCCGGTCACCCGCAAGCCGATGACCTCGGTGTAATGTTTTTCGCAGGCCGCAAGATCCAGCGCGCGTATGCTGAGATAACTAATCCGTGAGACAGCCATGGTGATCTCCTCTCCTTTTATCTGACTGCATTCACATGCAGTACGTCATTTAACAACTAATCTGTTTCCGGGGCTAGGCGGTAGCGCGCACCCGTTGTTCTTCCGCATCCAGATAGGCCCGCATTGCAGGTGCCGAGCCCGCTTCCTTGGCCAGCAGCGCGAGCGCCTTGCTGCCCAGCACATCAATGCTGCCACCTGACTGAGCCAGGCGCTCTATGCGCGGCAAACCCTCATCCAGGAATGCCCAGAAATCGGCCAGCGCATCGAGACGCACACGGCCATAGCCCTTCACGATACGCCCGGCATCAGCGGCCAGCAAGCCCAGTTGCGGGTTCTTTGCGGCTTGCGCCACAATCGCCGCTTCCCAGCGCGCCAGCAAGGCCTGTTCATGCGCATAACGCCGCGAACTGCGGCGCATTCCCTTGAGCAGCGAGATGCCGCGCATCAATGTATAACCGACCAAACCGCTGGTCTTGACGCGCAGCGGAAACTTCAGCTTGTCAAAGTCGGCGCTGACGGCACGGCCAATCTTCTCGGCAAGATTGGCGATGGGACGCGGCAGGCCACCGAGAATCTGCTCCATGTCCGGCACCAGGTAATCGGTCACGACATAGCGCTGGTCCTTCACGCCGAAATCGCGCCGGATGCGGGCAAAGCGCTCCGGACGCGTCTTGAGCTGGGCAACACGCGCGCCATCTTCATACGTCATCCAGTTGGCCAGATGCTGCGCATAAGCGGCCAGCAAGTCGGGGTTGTCGGCGCCTTTTTGCTGCGCCATGCGGGCAACGCGCGCCAGATGGTCTTCGGCATAGGCGACATCCTGATAATCCATCAGCCGGTAGAGCGCTTCGGCGAGCACCAGATGTATCTTGTCGCCGTAACGCTTGGCTGACTGGGCGAGCAGGTCGTCATACGTCTTGCGCTGGCCTTCGGGCAGGCGGCCACGACGCTGGCGCGCCAATTCAGCGCCATCTTCGGTCACATGGCCCTCGACCATCATGCGCGGCAACGTACCATCCTTGACGCGGTCATAACCCATATCGAAGGCGGCAATGCTGGCCTTGACGTTGACTTCGGATTCACGGATTGCCTCGTGGAACGGCTCGCGCGGCAGGTCAAATGCCGGTGAGGCAATGGCCGCGCCAAGCAGCAGGGCGTTACTGGTCAACGCGGGCAGGCCGGCTTCCATGACCAGACGCTGGGAGTCCACCACATAATGGCGGCCAGGCGCGAGCTCCGCCACCGCACGGGCGATGATGCCGGAATCATAAATGCCGCCCTCGGCCGGCATTTTTTCCATCGTCGTGAGATAGCGCGTGCTGTTGCCGATGATGCTGCATGCCGGCGAGGCGAAACCGCCAAACACCAGGCGGCCAAGTTCGAGCAGCTCCTGGCCAATCAGCAGATCCACATCGCCCGGCGTGGCGAACACGGAAGTAATCGGCGTCTTGCCCTGGCCTGGAATGGCTTCGCAGTAATAGGTAACCGTGCCCGCACGTTGCGAAAGGCCGAGCAGGCCGATGCTGGTCGCGCGCCAGCCGGCATTGAGCAGGCCATGCACCAGCCAGTCGCTGAGCACGCCGCCGCCCTGCCCGCCGACAGTACCAATCAGGATGCGCTTGGCGCGCGGACGGGATGACAGGGCAGAAGCACCAGCAGGTGCGGTCGTTGTTGCAGTATTCATTAAACAGCCTCCTTGGTACGGGTAGCGCTCTGATCGGCGCCGCTGACCAGCAAACGGGTAACACCGGCCTTGATTTTCCCCAGCCAGCCCGGGTTTTCTATTTTTGTGACCTTGAAAAACGATGGGCAAAGTTGCGCCGCCGTGGTGATCTCGCCGCACACACCGCAGCCGACGCAGGTTGTGTCGATCGCCGCCACCGGCGCCGTGCGCAGGCTGTTCGGCCCTTCTTTCAGGGTCAGCGACGGGCAGCCGTTGAAGCGCATGCAGGCGTGGTCGCCGACGCAGACTTCTTCATCCACGCCCAGCCGGTCAATTTCCACCTGCTGGCCGGCCTTGATGGCTTTTTCGCGCTCCGGCTTCACGCGCCGCTGCTTTTGCAGCATGCATTCGGCATCCGAAATCAGCACACGGACTTGCGGCAACTTCGCGTCCAGGCGAATCTTCTTGAGCTTGGCCTGGAAATCGCGGAAATCATACGGGTTGGCCGTCTCGATCTTCTTCACGCCCATCGCCTGGAAGGTCTTGCTGATGCTCATTTCCGTGCCTACCGCCTCGCCGGTCATCAGCTTGCCGACGTTGGGGTTTTCGTGCGCGCCGGTCATCGCTGTCCATTTATTGTCCAGCACGACGTAGGTCGCATCCTGCCGGTTGTAAATCGCATTCGCCGCCGAAGTATTGAAGGCGCTGTGCCACAGCGTGCCGTCGCCCACGATGGACATGTTGCGCTGCTCGGACATGGCCGAAACCGCCGAAGCGGCGGCCAGCCCGGCGCCCATGCCGACGTTGGAATCGGACATCTGGAACGGGATGAAACCCGCCATGCCATAGCAGCCGACATCGCCCGCATGCCAGTCCTTGACGCCGGTGGTGTATTCGCTGATCTTCATCTGCGAGAACACCGGGCGCTCCGGGCAGCCGGTACAAAACGTCGGGAAGCGCGGCGGCACCGGCGCGGGGAACATGCCGACCGCCTGGCGCTTGCGGCTGATCAACGCCTGCACCGCATCACTCGGACTTGCGCCAAGCTCAGGCATGGCTTGCATCAGGAAACTGGCCAGCGCCGGGCCGAGCTTTTCGGGAATCAGCTCGCCATATTTCGGCACCAGGTCATGCCCATGGAAACCCAGGCGGATATCCTTTTTGTGCAGCAATGAACGGATATGGCTTTCCATCAAGTCCGGCTGCCCTTCTTCGACCAGCAGCACATGCGTCTTGCCGTCGACGAAGCCGGTAATCTGCTCGTCATTCAACGGGAAAATCACATTCAGTTGCAGCAGATGGAGGCGCGGATCCAGCTCGCCGAACTCATCGGCCAGCCCCATGATGCTCAGCAAGCGCATGGTGGTATTGAACGTGGTGCCGTGGGTGATGATGCCGATTTTGGCTTCGGCATTGCCGAAATATTCGTTCAGCCCGCGCTCAACTATCAGACGCGCCGCGGTCGGCAGGCGCGTCTCATGCCGCGCCGCTTCCTGCTGGAATGAATACGGCGGCAAGGCAAAGATTGTCGGGTCGCGGCGAAACTCCTTGAGCTTGTGCACCGTGCTGATTTTCGGCGCGACGTTATCGCCCACCGTGATCTCGGCATTCGCATGCGAATGCTGCGGACGCAGCAACAGCGCCACGACAGACTGGCTGTCGCGCGAAAGGTCCATGCCCTCCTTGACCATGCGGTGCAGCACCTGCTGGTCGTGGCGCGGGTCGATCACCGGCATGCCGATCTTGTGTCCCCAGGGCAGGGTGCGCTGCAAAACCGTAGTGCTCGATCCGCCGTAATCCTCGCCGATGATGAGCATCGCGCCATCCTTGACGCCGAGTTGCGAGACATGGTCGACGACGTCCTGGCCGACGCCATTGCCCAGCACCTTCCAGGTCACCGCGCCGCGCACGGGTTCAAAAACAGACGCCGTCAGCATCGCTGCCGCCGCCATCTCGTTGCTTGAAGTTTCGAAATAGCAGCCGTAGTCTTTCAAAATCGGCTCATACGCATCTGCAAAGGCGTCCAGCAGATTGGCCGTCGGCGCGCCAGGATAGCCGCCAAAATAACTGATGCCGCTTTCCAGCAGCGCCTTGAGCACGACCAGCGCGCCATCGCCATACAGGGTCTCGCCCTGTCCGCGCTTGAGCTGGGCGATTTCATCGGAGGTAAATGAGTGGGACATAGATTACCGTTTTTGATTTATGGTGAAAAATACTTGTTTCATGCGCGCTTTATTCACGCTTGGGCCATTCATATACCGGCTTCTGCTTGGCCGCAAAACGCGCCCTCGCCGCAGTATATTCCGGCGTAACGATCGCCACGCTTTGCGCCGCCGCTTCCAGATTCAGCATGGTCTGCAAACTGCTCTCATACGACTGGTTCAAAGCGCGCTTGGCCAGGCCAAAAGCGGTGGCAGACGCATGCTTCATGCTATGCGCAATCGCCAGCGCACGAGGCAACAACGCTTGGGGAGGGTGTATTTCCAACGCAATCCCCAGACTCAACGCCTCTTCT
>JBAQUE010000091.1:0-3145 GCA_049297315.1 Rugosibacter sp. | reverse complement strand
CCTCCGAGCAACCCATGGCCAAGGCGGTATCGGCAATGTCCATCTCTTCCCAATAACGCATCAGGAAGGCTTGGCGTTGACGCAAGGGTAGTTTTTCAATTTCCCGTTCAATGGCTCCAAGAAGTTGCGATTGTTCAAGCTGCAACTGCGGAGAGGCAAAGCCTATAGACTCGCTACTGGCTGCAAGAGCTTCCAAAGGGTCGGTTTCTTCATCATCATTTGCGAAGGATGATAGCAGCCTCGTCCAGAGCGCACGCACCTTGGAGCGTCGAAAACTGTCCCGGATCGTGTTTTGCAGGATTCGTTGGAAGAGCATAGGCCATTCGCTGGCCGGACGCGCGGCATATTTTTCGGCGAGCTTCATCATCGCATCCTGCACGATATCCAGTGCTGCCTCTCGATTTTGTACCGCAAACATGGCCTGCTTAAATGCGCGTCGTTCAACGCTGGCGAGAAAATCGGAAAGTTCTGTCCGAGACGATAGGGCTGACTTCATCCAAATAGGGGTAATACCAAAAACTTTGAACCTTGACCATTTGCCAGTAAAACAGTAAGGTTACGGGTTCTTCAGAAGAGTAACAATAGGTGTGATCAATGCAGCTAACTGGCGCTGAAATTGTAGTTAAGTGTCTCCAGGAAGAAAAGGTTGAATATGTGTTTGGATACCCTGGCGGATCCGTACTCTATATTTATGACGAATTCTTCAAGCAGGACAAATTTAAGCACGTCTTGGTGCGGCATGAGCAAGCGGCTGTACACGCAGCGGATGCTTATTCACGTTCGTCCAACAAGATCGGTGTATGCATGGTGACATCCGGTCCGGGTGTCACCAATGCCGTGACAGGTATTGCCACGGCGTATATGGACTCGATCCCGCTGGTAATCCTCAGCGGGCAAGTCCCGACGCATTACATCGGACAGGATGCTTTTCAGGAGTGCGATACCGTCGGGATTACGCGCCCCTGCGTAAAACACAACTTCCTGGTCAAGGATGTCAAAGACTTGGCGAGTACGATTAAAAAGGCGTTCTATATCGCGCAAACGGGGCGGCCTGGGCCCGTGCTGGTAGATATCCCGAAGGATGTGACGACGCACAAATGCGAGTTTGAGTACCCGAAAACGATTGCGATGCGATCTTATAACCCGGTGGTGAAATGCCATAGCGGGCAGGTCAAAAAGGCGCTGCAATTGCTGCTGGAAGCAAAACGGCCCATGGTTTACACTGGTGGCGGGGTTATCCTTTCCGATGCTTCATCGAAATTGGTCAAGCTCGTCAAATCCTTAGGTTTCCCGATCACCAATACCTTGATGGGGCTGGGTGGCTATCCTGCAACCGACAAGCAATTTGTTGGCATGCTGGGAATGCATGGGACGTATGAAGCCAATATGGCCATGCATCATTGTGATGTGCTGATCGCCATTGGGGCGCGTTTTGATGACCGGGTGATCGGCAATACGACCGATTTTGCATCGGTCAAGCGCAAGATTATTCATATTGATATTGATCCATCTTCCATCGCCAAGCGTGTCAATGTTGATGTGCCCATTGTGGGGCATTTGCCGGACGTGCTTGGAGAGATGCAGGCGCTGCTGGATGCTTCCGGAGGCAAACCGGATGCAAAAGCGTTGACCGCTTGGTGGAAGCAAATTGATGAATGGCGGGGTAAGAATTCGCTTAAGTACAAGCAAGGCAAAAGCGTCATCATGCCTCAGTACGTCATTGAGAAACTTTATGAGGTTACGGGGGGGGATGCGTTTATTACATCCGATGTTGGGCAGCATCAAATGTGGGCCGCGCAGTATTACAAGTTCGACAAGCCGCGACGCTGGATCAACTCGGGTGGCCTGGGCACGATGGGTGTCGGTTTACCCTATGCGATGGGCGTCCGGTTTGCGAATCCCAAGGCGACCGTGGCTTGCGTCACTGGCGAAGCTTCCATCCAGATGAACATCCAGGAGTTGTCGACCGCCAAGCAATTCAGGTTGCCGATCAAGATCATCAACCTGAATAATCGTTATCTTGGCATGGTGCGCCAATGGCAAGAGATGTTCCATGGCAACCGCCATGCTGAATCCTACGTGGATGCGCTGCCTGATTTCGTCAAGCTGGCAGAGTCATATGGTCACGTGGGCATGCGTGTTGAGCATCCGGCAGATGTTGAGCCTGCGTTGCGCGAGGCTTTTACAAAACACAAGAACGATCTGGTGTTCCTCGATATCCTGACAGACCAGACGGCCAATGTTTACCCGATGATCGCTGCGGGTGGTGGATTGTCCGAGATGGTGCTGGCTGAGGATTTGTGAAAATGCGACACATAATTTCCATTCTTATTGAAAATGAATCTGGCGCCTTGTCGCGTGTTTCAGGGCTTTTTTCCGCACGCGCCTTCAATATTGAGTCATTGACGGTTGCCGCCACCGAAGATCCTTCCTTGTCGCGGATGACCATAGTCAGCAGTGGCTCGGACAATGTCATTGAGCAGATTACCAAGCAGCTTAACAAGCTGATTGATGTCGTCAAGGTGGTTGACTTGTCCGAGGCGCCGCATATTGAGCGTGAGCTGATGCTGGTCAAAGTGCGCGCCATAGGTAAAGACCGCGAGGAAATGAAGCGCGTTGCAGATATTTTCCGCGGACGGATTGTCGATGTGACTGAGTCGACGTATGTGATCGAACTGACGGGAAACTGTTCCAAGCTGGATGCATTTCTCGATGCCATCGAACATGCGCTCATTCTGGAAACAGTTCGTACTGGGGTCTGTGGTATTGGTCGTGGTGACCGGATTCTTAAAATTTAAATTTTGAAACAAAGGAAAGCAAATATGAAGGTTTATTACGACAAGGACGCCGATCTCTCCCTGATCAAGAAAAAGAAAGTTGCCATTATTGGCTATGGTTCGCAAGGCCATGCCCATGCGCAGAATCTCAATGATTCTGGCGTGGCGGTGGTCGTTGGTTTGCGCAAGAGCGGCGCTTCATGGAATAAGGCTAAAAAGGCCGGGCTCAAGGTTGAGGAAGTCGCCAAGGCCGTCAAGGATGCCGATCTGGTGATGATGTTGTTGCCTGATGAAAATATTCCTGCGGTGTATTACGCCGATGTCGAGCCGAACATCAAAAAGAGCGCGACGCTTGCGTTTGCCCATGG
>JBAQUE010000090.1:0-2572 GCA_049297315.1 Rugosibacter sp. | reverse complement strand
GTACAGTTAAGTGGTTCAATGATGCTAAAGGTTTTGGTTTCATTACACCTGATGATGGTAGCGAAGATCTTTTCGCTCATTTCTCAGCAATCAACATGGCAGGATTCAAGTCGCTGAAAGAAGGCGACAAAGTGTCATTCGATGTAGTGCAAGGCCCTAAAGGCAAGCAGGCCTCCAACATTCAGCGCGCTTCTTGATCGATCTAGCCAATAGTGCCTATCTGGTACTAGGCTAGTCAGAGAAAGGAGTTTACCCGCCCAGCGACTACGGTACTGGGCGGGTTTTGTTGCGTCTGTCTTTTACATGCGATCGATCATCGCCTGCCCAAAGGCCGAGCACTTCACTTCCTTTGCGCCGTCCATGAGGCGGGCAAAATCATAGGTCACCACTTTATCGCCAATGGCGGCTTCCATGGCGTGGATGATCAGGTCGGCCGCTTCGACCCATCCCATATGGCGGAGCATCATTTCAGCTGACAAAATCAGCGAACCCGGATTGACATAGTCTTTGCCGGCATACTTGGGCGCCGTGCCGTGGGTCGCTTCGAAAACAGCATAGTCATCGGAAATATTTGCACCTGGCGCAATTCCAATCCCCCCGACTTGGGCGGCCAGTGCGTCGGAAATGTAATCACCATTGAGGTTGCAACAGGCGATGACATCATATTCCGCCGGACGCAGCAGGATTTGTTGCAAGAAGGCGTCGGCAATAGCGTCCTTGATAATGATGCCATTGTCCAGCTTGAGCCATGGACCACCATCGATTTCGACACCGCCAAACTCTTTCTTGGCCAGCCCATAACCCCAGTCCCGGAAGCCGCCTTCAGTGAATTTCATGATGTTGCCTTTATGCACGATGGTCACCGACTTGCGGTTATTGTCGATTGCATATTTGATGGCGGCACGGACCAGGCGTTCAGTACCTTCCCGCGAGACCGGCTTGATGCCGATGCCGGAGGTATTGGGGAAGCGGATTTTGGTGACACCCATTTCTTCCTGCAGGAATTTGATGACCTTTTTGGCGCCTTCTGATTCAGCCTGCCATTCAATACCGGCATAAATATCTTCCGTGTTCTCCCGGAAAATGACCATGTCAGTTTTTGATGGGTCTTTCAATGGCGAAGGAATGCCTTTGAAGTAGCGTACTGGGCGCAGGCACTGGTACAGGTCCATTTCCTGGCGCAGGGCGACATTCAGCGAGCGGATACCACCACCTACTGGCGTTGTCAGCGGTCCTTTGATAGAGATTGAGTACTCCTTGCAGGCGGCAATCGTTTCTGCCGGCAACCAGACATCTGCCCCATAAACGCGGGTAGCTTTCTCGCCTGCGTAAATCTCCATCCAGGATATCTTGCGTTTCCCGCCGTAAGCCTTTTGCACCGCGGCATCCACGACCTTTTGCATAACCGGCGTGATATCGACACCGATGCCATCGCCTTCGATAAAAGGAATGATGGGGTTATCAGGAACCGGCTTCCCGGGAGTGATTTTTTGGCCTTGCGGAGGAATCTTGATAAAAGAAGTGCTCATGCCTGCTCCAGTGTGATTTTTGTTGAAAAGTGGGTAAAGCGACGACGAAAGACATTGCGAGGCCAATTATCCCCCAAAATAAATGCCTCTCCAAAAAATGTATTGATGCTGTTGGTAGCCGATAAAAAGTCGGCGCTGGCGGAACGGCGACAGATCGCGGCATTAGGCATGTAGTGCGATAGATGCTTCTTGCACAGGTTTGCTGGTAATGGGTTCACCGCGCAGACTATGAGGGAGTGCGGCGGTAATGCGAATGTCAATAAAATGACCGATAAGCCGTTCATGCCCGGCGAAGTTGACGACGCGATTGTTTTCGGTACGCCCGGCTAACTCTTCTGCATTCTTGCGGGCATGTCCTTCGACGAGAACCCGCTGGGTGCTGCCGACCATTGCTTCGCTGATGGTCATCGCCTGGGCTTCAATTCTCTTTTGCAGGCGCATCAGACGTTTTAATTTCAAATCCTGCGGGGTGGTATCACCCATGTTCGCCGCGGGCGTACCGGGCCGCGGGCTGTAGATGAAGGAAAAACTGTTATCAAAATTCAATTCTTCAATCAGTTGCATGGTTTTTTCAAAGTCTTCCTCAGTTTCACCGGGAAATCCCACGATAAAGTCAGATGACAGAGAAAGGTCTGGACGCGCCGCTTTCAGTTTGCGTACCAGTGATTTGAATTCGAGCGCGGTGTATCCCCGCTTCATTGCTGCAAGGATGCGATCTGAACCGGACTGTACGGGCAGATGCAGGTGGGAAACAAGTTTGGGCGTGGTACGGTAGGTGTCTATCAGGCGTTGGGTGACTTCACGTGGATGCGACGTGGTGTAACGGATCCGTTCCAGTGCTTCAATTTCGGCAATTGTTGTGATGAGCAGCGCCAGATCCGCGGTATCGCCATCATCCAACATGCCGCAGTAGGCATTCACATTCTGGCCCAACAAAGTGATTTCCCGCACGCCTTGCGCGACAAGACCCGAAATTTCGGTCAATACATCAGCAAATGGCCGCGAAATTTCTTCGCCGCGCGTGTAGGGGACAACGCAGAATG
>JBAQUE010000089.1:0-4659 GCA_049297315.1 Rugosibacter sp. | reverse complement strand
CGTTCGGCATCCGGCAAATGAGCAAGCGCTGTATCCAGGGCTTCGACATAAGAAGCCGTGAAGGTCGCCAGCTCTGCCAGCCGCGCCCGCTGTACGAACACATAGAGCATGAGCAGGCTGACGGCCTGGCTGATGATGATCAGCGCCATGATGAGCAGTACGTTGCGGCCGAACAGCGAGCGTGGCAGCAAACTCATGCCGCATCCTCCGGCGGCTCCGGCACGAACACATAGCCCACCCCCCATACCGTTTGGATATGGCGCGGCCTGGCTGCATCAGCCTCGATGAGGCGGCGCAGGCGCAGCACCTGCACATCAACGCTGCGATCCGTGGCTTCGTGTTCGCGCCCATGCGCGAGCTCCATCAAACGCTCGCGCCCGAGCGGACGATTGGGGTTGGTAGCCAGTGCACGCAGCAGGGAAAACTCGCTGGAACTGAGTTCCAGCAACTCGCCATCGCGGTGCAGACAACGCCGCTCGATATCCAGTTCAAAACCGCCGAAACGGATGTTGCCTCCGGTTTCCAGTGTCATGCCCTGCATCGCCTGCCGCCGCAACATGGCCTGAATACGCGCCAGCAGTTCGCGCGGGTTGAAGGGCTTGGGCAGATAATCGTCCGCCCCCATTTCCAGGCCAATGATGCGTTCCATCGGGTCGCCGCGCGCGGTGAGCATAAGTATGGGAATGGTCTCGCCCTGTGCGCGCAAGCGACGGCAGAGGTTGAGGCCATTTTCGCCCGGCATCATCACGTCGAGCACCAGCACGTTGAATGGTTCACGCGTGAGCAGGCGTTCGAGTTGTGTAGTGTTTTCGACAGCGCGTACAACGTGCCCGTGTTCGCCAAGGTAACGGACAAGCATGCTGCGTAATTCGGCGTCGTCGTCGAGGACGAGGATTTTGGGACAGCTATCGTTGGCACGAGTGTCGGAATTAGTCGCGGGGTCGTTCATTAGGCAGCGGCAATAGCATTTGACGGTATAGCGCATGTTACCGGCAGCTTGCCGCCAGAGCGAGCGTCAAAGTTGTCGCGCGGCGGCAAGTTATTACAAGCCATTACAAATCGGCGTTTCTGCAAGGCGGTGTAACACTATTGCCGCCGGGCGCAATACTTTGCTAACAACTGAAAGGCACAGTGCACCCATGTCATGACGCAAGCCGGATAAGGGCTCGCAGTGATGGCTACCCACCCAACCTTCAGGAGAATCACCATGAACAAACACTTGATTAGCATGATTGCCGCTACCACCCTTGCTGTCACGCTTATCCCCGCCGCCAACGCCGCAGGCGGGCGCTTCCATCGCCAGAACGCTGCGGGCGGTATTACCGCCGGTTCAGGCCACACCCATGCTGGCCCGAATGGCGGCGGCTTTGCCCGTGGTCGCCGTGTGGTGACCGATGGCGAAGGCAATGGTGCTGCCAGTAGCGGTGCTGCCTTCCGTGGCCCGAACGGCGGTAGTGGCGCACGCGCCGGACATACCGAACACTCGGCGGATGGCACCACCACGCACCAAAGCGGTATGCAGGCCACCGGGGCAAATGGCTCCACCATCAACAGCCAGGGCAGCTTTACCAAGAATGCCGACGGCACAACCAGCGGCGAACGCAACACCACCGCCACCAATGCCAATACCGGCACAACCTACAACGGCAGCACCAGCTACAACAAGGATACCGGCGTGACGCATACCGGTACGTGCACCGATGCCTCCGGTGCAGCCGTCGCCTGCCGTTAAGTCTTTGCAAGAACTGGCCCTCCCATGCAAAAACTGCTTTATGTGCTTCCTGCCCTCATTCTCATCGGGATGATCGAAGCACTCGTGATCCAGCATGTACGCCATCAGGCGTACGCCTGGCGCGAGAGCTTCGCCTCGCTCGGTGTCGCGGCGGGTCAGCGACTCATCAATACAGCGCTTGCCGGGCTGATCTTCGGTGGATTCCTGTGGGTATGGGATTACCGTGTTTTTACCGTGCCCATGAACACTTGGTCGGGCATTGCTTTGCTGGTGCTCGGCCTTGAATTCTTTTATTACTGGCAGCATCGCTTGAGCCACACTTGCCGCTGGTTCTGGGCAACACATGCGGTGCATCATTCACCGAATCATCTGTATTTATCCAGTGCCTTCCGGCTCGGCTGGACAGGTACGATCAGCGGAAACAGTCTGTTTTTCATACCGCTGGTCCTGCTCGGTTTTCACCCCACTGCCGTTTTCGCGGCGCTGGGCATCAACCTGCTCTATCAATTCTGGCTGCATACCGAGCTGGTGCCGCGTCTGGGCTGGTTCGACGTGATCTTCAATTCGCCGTCAAATCATCGCGTCCATCACTCAACCAATCCGCAATATCTCGACACCAATTACGGCGGCATATTGATGATATTCGATCACCTGTTCGGCACGTACGCTCGCGAAGAGATAAATGATCCTTGTCACTACGGACTGGTGCAGCCAATGCTTTCGAACAATCCGCTGGTCATCGCGCTGCGCGAATGGGCGCACATATTGCGTGACCTGAAACACAGCCACAGCCTGCACGACATCGGCGGTTACCTGTGTGGCCCGCCCGGCTGGAAGCCGGATGGCAGCGGCATGACAACTTCGGCCTTGAAACACGCAAACCGGATTGAGGAAGCTGCTCGCTGGCTGCATGAAATTGAGTCCAAACAAAAAACTTTCTTGATACCTGCGCCCTCGCGCCCCCTGCAGCCCATACCCGCACAGATTTCATCCGCTCGCAGTTCAACTTAAGGGAGATCACCATGCGCCAACTTATCACCGCCACCACCATCGCCACACTGCTTATCGGCATTGGTTTATCACCGTTGGCACGCGCCGGCGAAGCAACGCAATCCAGCAAACGCATGAAAAAAATGGAAGCAAAAATGGAGGAACGCTTTGCTAACGCTGACACAAACCATGACGGCAAGCTGACCAAAGAAGAAGCCACTGGAAAAATGCCACGCGTTGCAAAGAATTTTGATCAAATCGACAGCGGCAATGCTGGTTACGTCACGCTCGATCAGATGCGTGAATTTGCGGCAGGAAAGATTCAGGAAAGGAACGCCACGCGGCAGTAATCCACCGCGCGAACGGACCCGGCATCAGCCGCGCTTCCCGCAAGCCAGTATTCCAACACATAAGTAACGATACATATATCGTGCTGTTGCATGTCCACCCCGAGACGAGGAGTTGGCCATGCGACAGACCGAATTGCATCTTACCGACGAGGATCGCCAATGCCTTGATCGACGCTTGCCGAACCGCGCCGCACTCATGGCCGAGGCCGACGCCTGGCAACAGTGCCGCAATGCAGACCGGTGCGGTATCGCGTGGTCGTTAACCCGGCAGGATGTGAATCGGAAAATGGCCCAACAAACATTATGTTTCGTAATTAATGGTTCTTTGTACTAGCAACTGAAACAGTCGCCGTAAACGACAAATGCCCGCAATCAATGCGGGCATTTTCTTGTTTGGTTGCGGGGATAGGATTTGAACCTATGACCTTCGGGTTATGAGCCCGACGAGCTGCCAGACTGCTCCACCCCGCAGACGAATTATGCACGACTTTGCCGCAGTGCGTCAATGTTATTCTCCGCATCCGTTATAATTTACGGCTTCCGAGGAGCGCTGCGAGGCGAGGGTTTCATCTCTCCCCAGGCTCGGTTTTGCGAACTGCGCTCACCTAACCCGTACCGGGCAGGGTGAGTTCGCATTTGTTCCAACTCTCTTCCCGGTCACCGTTCAAGGAATATTTTATGAATGCCGTGACTGATGCTGGTGCCGACTATGTCGTCACTGATCTGAGCCTTGCCGCCTGGGGGCGCAAGGAAATCCGCATTGCGGAAACCGAAATGCCGGGCTTGATGGCGATTCGTGAAGAATTTGCCCAAAGCCAGCCGCTGCGCGGCGCGCGCATTACCGGCAGCCTGCACATGACCATCCAGACTGCCGTGCTGATCGAAACCCTGCTGGCGTTGGGCGCCGAAGTGCGCTGGGCTTCATGCAACATTTTTTCCACGCAGGACCATGCTGCCGCCGCAATTGCCGCCGGTGGCGTCGCCGTGTTTGCCGTCAAGGGCGAAACCCTCACCGAATACTGGGATTACACGCACCGTATTTTTGAGTGGCCGGACAATGGTTACAGCAACATGATTCTGGACGATGGCGGGGACGCCACGCTGTTGCTGCACCTGGGTGCGCGGGCAGAACAGGATCAGGCGGTGTTAAACCACCCGGTCAGTGAAGAAGAGCGCGTGCTGTTTGCGGCCATCAAGGCCAAAATCGCGGTGGATAAAACCTGGTACTCAACGCGCCTGGCGCACATCAAGGGCGTGACCGAGGAAACCACCACCGGCGTGCATCGCCTGTATCAAATGCACGAACGCGGCGATTTGAAGTTCCCGGCGATCAACGTGAATGACAGCGTGACCAAATCCAAGTTCGACAATCTCTACGGTTGCCGCGAATCGCTGGTTGACGGCATCAAGCGCGCGACGGACGTGATGATCGCCGGCAAGGTCGCGCTCATCGCCGGTTATGGCGATGTGGGCAAGGGCTCCGCGCAAGCCATGCGCGCGCTTTCGGCACAGGTATGGGTGACGGAAGTCGATCCGATCTGCGCACTGCAGGCGGCGATGGAAGGCTACCGCGTGGTGACCATGGAT
>JBAQUE010000088.1:0-5695 GCA_049297315.1 Rugosibacter sp. | reverse complement strand
TTGGATGACAGCCCCAGCGGCTTGTCCAGCAACAACACGCCATCCAGCCGACGACGTGGTGCACGTCGCGGTGCGTTCAATCGCTATTCAACTTCTTGTCTGATTCGACTGCCTCATCAATCAGATGCGACAAATACGTACCGCGCTCTACCGAGGCATCGTAAATGAAATGCAGTTCGGGAATCTTGTGAATGCTTATCCGGCGGCCTAATTCACGGCGTAAAAAACTGGCCAGGCGTTTCAGTCCCTCGGCAACTATCACGTTCGCATCAGCATCAGCCAATGAGGTATAAAAAACCTTGGCGTGTGCATAATCAGCGGTCACTTCCACATCAGTCACGGTAACCAGTGTCAGTTTGCCCGCAAGCCGCTGGTCTTTCACATGAAACCGCAGCAGATCCGCCAATTCACGACGAATCTGCTCGGCAACACGGTCTGACCGTGCAAAACCATGCTGCGTCGCCATCACTGATTAAAGAGAGCGGGCAATTTCCTGGGTCTCAAAGACTTCAAGCTGGTCACCTTCGTAGATGTCATTGAAATTCTTGATGCTCAGGCCGCACTCAAACCCTTCCCTGACTTCGCGCACGTCGTCCTTGAAGCGCTTGAGCGATTCGAGTTCACCTGTATGCACCACCGTACCGTTGCGCAGCACACGTACAGACGCATTGCGTTTGACAATCCCGGACAACACCATACAGCCAGCCACTGCGCCAATCCTGGAAATGCGGAACACCTGCCGGATCTCGACCATGCCAAGCACGACTTCTTTTCTCTCTGGCGCCAGCATGCCTGACATGGCAGCCTTGATTTCATCCACAACCGCATAAATGATGTTGTGGTAACGGATGTCCACGCCAAGAGCCTCGGCGGCCTTGCGTGCCCCCGCGTCAGCCCGGGTATTGAAGCCAATGATGACCGCCTTGGAGGCGGCAGCAAGATTAACGTCAGACTCGCTGATGCCACCCACCCCGGCATGGATCACGGCAACCTTGACTTCGCCGGTGGACAATTTGTTCAACGATTGAACCAGCGCTTCCTGGGAACCCTGGACATCCGCCTTGACAATCAATGGCAGCGTCCTGATTTCACCTTCAGCCATCTGTTCAAACATGTTTTCCAGTTTGGCGGCTTGCTGCTTGGCTAGTTTGACATCGCGGAACTTGCCTTGGCGGAACAAGGCAATCTCGCGCGCCTTGCGCTCATCGGCCAGTACCATGCCAGCATCGCCCGCAGCGGGCACATCAGTCAGGCCCTGGATTTCCACGGGAATCGATGGGCCTGCCGAATCAACCGGCTTGCCATTCTCGTCCAGCATGGCGCGCACGCGGCCAAATACCGAGCCCAGCAGGATTGAATCCCCACGCCGTAACGTTCCTGATTGCACGAGGAGCGTGGCTACCGGTCCCTTGCCTTTATCAAGGCGCGCCTCAATGACAAGACCCTTGGCTGGCGCATCGACTGGCGCCTTGAGCTCCAGAATTTCCGCCTGCAATAGCAACTGTTCCAGCAAGTCATCAATGCCGGCCCCTGTCTTGGCGGAAACCCCGATGAACGGCGAATCACCGCCATACTCTTCAGGCACGACCCCTTCGGCAACCAGTTCCTGCTTGACGCGCTCAGGATTACCATCGGGCTTGTCAATTTTGGTTATCGCCACAACCAGGGGCACATTAGCCGCTCTGGCATGATGAATCGCCTCTTTGGTTTGCGGCATGACGCCATCATCGGATGCAACTACCAGAATGACAATGTCGGTCGCCTTGGCGCCGCGCGCGCGCATGGCCGAAAATGCCTCATGACCCGGGGTATCCAGGAAAGTAATCATGCCGCGTGGTGTTTCAACGTGATAAGCACCAATATGCTGCGTAATGCCGCCAGCCTCGCCATGGGCAACCCGGCTCTTGCGTATGTAGTCAAGTAGCGATGTCTTGCCGTGATCGACGTGGCCCATGACAGTCACAACCGGCGCACGCGGCAACTGAACAAAACTCGTGTGCTCAGCGTGCTCGTCCAGAAACGCATCCGGATCATCCAGTTTTGCGGCAAAAGCCCGGTGCCCCATTTCCTCCACCACAATCATCGCGGTTTCCTGGTCTATCACCTGGTTGATCGTCACCATGGAACCCATTTTCATCATGGTCTTGATGACTTCAGACGCCTTGACCGTCATCTTGCGGGCAAGATCAGCAACCGAAATGGTTTCTGGAACATGCACATCATGGATGATGGCTTCAACAACTACTGGAGGGGCGGAATCTTCAGTGTGCGCATGCCGTCCGCCATGCCGCCCGCCCCCTTTGGCGCCACGCCAGCCAGCCAGTCCGGAGTCACCTCGCGTCTTGATGGTGCGGCGTTTAGCGGCATCATCTTTCCATGCCTCTTTCTTTGCTGGCTTGGCCTTGCTTTCAGCAGGCTTGACTGTTGGTTTATGGATCGTGCCAGACACGCCAGCCGCCGGCTCGGCCGCCTTGGCTGCGGGAGCCGCCTTGGCGGCTGTTGCTGCAACCTGTTGCTGAACGAGACGCGCCTCAGCATCCGCACGCACCTTGGCTTCACGCGCGGACTTCGCCTCAAACTCTGCCGCCTGGATCGCGGCAAGTTGCGCCTGGCGTTTCGCCTCGGCCTCGCGCAATGACCGCTCTGCTGGATCAATCACCGACCTGACTACTTTGGGCTTCGCAACCGAACGTACTACAGCTACGGACTTAACTGCTGGAGGCTCAACCAGTTCGGCAGGAGCGGCTTCAACAACTGGCTCGATAACCACCGCTTCTGGAATGACAACAGGCGTCTCCTCGGGAGCAATTTCAGGGGGAGTCTCTTCTGCAACAGAAAGGCTTTCTTGATGCGCTAGGATATCCGCATCTTCCACAAAAACGGGAACCTCTTTTTCTTCAACGGGTTGGGCCTCGGCTTTTACTTCTGGTGCAGCAGCCGTTTTTTGTACCGGTGCTACTGGGACATCCGGTATGGCCTCAGGAAGATCGCGCTTGACGAACACCCGTTTTTTTCTCACCTCAACCTGAATGGTGCGCGACTTGCCCATGGCATCTGATGCCCTTATTTCAGTGGTCTGCTTGCGCGTCAAGGTGATCTTCGACTTCGCCTTCGCCTCACCATGGGATTTGCGCAAATAATCCAGCAGCAGCGTCTTGTCCTGTTCCGACATCACATCACTGGGCGCATGCTTGCCCACCCCCGCTTTCGCCAATTGCTCAAGCAAATCCGGCGCTGGAATTTTCAGCTCGGTCGCAAATTCAGAAACAGTCATCAAAGCCATGCCCTACCCCTCATTCTTCCTCGGCAAACCAATGGGCGCGAGCTACCATGATCAATGCTTTTGCCGCGTCAGCGTCCATTCCGGTCAAGTCGACCAATTCATCGATCGCCAGATCCGCCAATGCATCGCGGTCGGTAATGCCATGCTTCGCCAGTTTTGCCGCCAGGCCTGCATCCATCCCGTCAAGCGACAGCATGTCATCAGCAACCTTGTCCAATTGCTCTTCATCCACAATGGCTTCAGTCAGCAGCACATTGCGCGCACGATCACGCAGCTCATTGATCGTCACCTCATCAAAAGCCTCGATTTCGAGCATTTCCGCCAATGGAACATAAGCGATTTCCTCCAGCGTCGAAAAACCTTCTTCGATCAGGATATTCGCGACTTCTTCATCAACATCGAGCTTTTCCACAAACAAGGTGCGGATCGCCGCAGACTCGGACGCCGACTTTTCCTGCGACTGTTCCACCGTCATCAGGTTGATTGTCCAACCCGTCAGTTCGGAAGCCAGGCGTACATTTTGACCACCACGGCCAATCGCAATGGCGAGGTTGGCCTCATCGACCACGACATCCATCGCATGCTTTTCTTCGTCGACCATGATGCTTTGCACTTCGGCCGGCGCCAGGGCGCCAATCACAAATTGCGCCGGGTCTGCCGACCAGAGAATGATATCCACGCGCTCGCCAGACAATTCATTGGTCACGGCGGTGACGCGCGAACCACGCATGCCGACGCAAGTACCAATCGGGTCAATGCGGGGATCATTCGACTTGACCGCAATTTTTGCCCGCATGCCGGCATCGCGAGCCGCCGCCTTGATTTCAAGCAACCCATCTTCAATTTCCGGGACTTCAAGTGAAAACAGCTTGATGATGAATTCCGGCGCTGTGCGCGACAGGATGAGTTGCGGGCCGCGCGCCTGGCGGTCAATCTTCATCAGCCAGGCCCGGACGCGGTCGCCTGGACGCAGATTTTCCTTGGGAATCATCTGGTCGCGCGGCAACAAGGCCTCAACCCGGCCGGCTTCTATGATTGCGCTACCCCGTTCCAGACGCTTTACCGTACCGCTGACCAGATATTCCTTGCGTTCCAGGAAATCATTCAGTATCTGCTCGCGCTCGGCATCGCGGATTTTTTGCAGGATGACCTGCTTGGCCGCCTGCGCACCGATACGGCCAAAATCAACCGGCTCAATGGCTTCCTCGATATAGTCGTCAAGCACAATATCCGGAATCTGCTGCTGCGCATCTGTCAGCCCTCTCTGCAACTCCGGATTCTCCACCATGCCATCAGCCACCACCAGCCAGCGGCGGAAAGACTCATAAGCGCCGGTATCGCGGTCAATCTCCACCCGGATATCGGCCTCGTCATTGACGCGCCGCTTGGTCGCCGAAGCCAGCGCCTGCTCGAGCGCATCGAACACGATGTCCCTTGCGACATTTTTTTCACGGGCCAAGGCATCGACCAACAACAACAATTCACGGCTCATTTGTGGTTCTCCGGCAATTTTCAGAACTGGGGCGCCAACCGCGCCCGATCCACGTTATCCAGCGCAAACTCGTACAGCTTATCTTCGGACCGCAGGCAAATTTTTTCCGCACCATCCTCGCCCGTCAAGCCCTCCAGCATCCCGCTGAAATTACGCTGGTTACCCAGGGGAACCCGCAACTTCAACTGCACCTGCCGCCCCGCGAAACGGCGAAAGTCGGCTGACTTGGTCAACGCGCGGTCAAGCCCTGGTGAAGAAACCTCAAGGCGGTCATAATCAATATTTTCAACCAGAAACACATGTGTGAGCTGGTTGCTTACGGCAGCGCAATCATCCACGCTGATACCACGCTCAGCCACGCCGGCAACCACTGGATGATCGATAAAGACGCGCAACAGCCTGGCCCGCGGGCTGATCTCGACATCGACCAGTTCATACCCCAGACCAGAAACGGTTTTATCAATTAAATCATTCAGTTGCATTAAAATATATAAAAACCAAAATGCATTTGACAAATAAAAAATGGGCTGAAAAGCCCATTCTCGTCTCCCTCGAAATGTCTCTGATTAAAGGAGGAGCAACATTATAACAGAGGCCTCAGTCCTCTGCAAAATCAATTTGATCGCCATCCAGCCCGTCATCGAAATCCGGGGCGCCTCCACCCGCAGATGAGCGCGGCTGGGAGTGCGTCCTGGCGTCAGGCGGTAGCAGCTTGAGCAGTGCGTCCACATCACCGGGATGGAGGTCCTGACATTGCCCGCGCTTGAGCCGGGGTGGCATGGCCACCGGCCCATAGCGCACCCGCATCAGGCGGCTCACAGTCAGGCCGACAGCCTCGAACATGCGGCGCACCTCGCGGTTGCGGCCTTCTGACAGCACGACCTTGTACCACCGGTTGGCGCCTTCACCCCCTGATTCGG
>JBAQUE010000087.1:0-2251 GCA_049297315.1 Rugosibacter sp. | reverse complement strand
ATGCATATCCCCGCTTATACCGAAAAGATAGATGCAGACCAGGGCTCGCGTACGCGTGTGAAAGCCGGGCCGTTTACCAGCCGCGAGGCGGCGGAAAAAGCCCAGGCAAAGATCAAGAAAATTGGCGTGAATGGCGTGGTGGCGGCGAAGTAGCGGAATGACGATTTTTGATTACGTGGTGCTGGCGGCAATAGCATTATCGGTATTACTGGGCGCATGGCGTGGCGTGGTCAGCGAAATTCTGGCGCTGGCAGCCTGGGTAGTGGCGTTTCTTGTGGCGCGTGTCGAAGCGCCTCAAGCCGCTCATTGGCTGGCCGGCCAGATCGCCGACCCTGGCCTGCAGCTGGCAGCGGCTTTCGCCATCATTTTCGTCGGCGTATTGATTCTGTTTGCGATTGCGCGCATGCTGCTCTCCCGCCTGCTGAGCGCGGTGGGGTTGGGAACGCTGGATCGCTTGCTGGGCGCCGTGTTTGGTGTCTTGCGTGGGCTTGTTGTCGTGCTGGTGGGCGTGATGCTGGCCGGCATGACCTCCCTGCCCAGGGAGCGCTGGTGGCAAACCGCAGTGTTGTCGCCACCGCTGGAGACGGCGGCGCTTGCGGCAAAACCTTGGTTGCCGGCGGATGTGGCGAAACGTATTCGATTTAACTAGATTAACTGGATTGAACTAGAGGAAGCCTATGTGCGGAATTCTGGGTGTGGTGGCTACCACGCCGGTGAATCAGTTGCTGTATGACGGCTTGCAGGTGCTGCAGCATCGCGGGCAGGATGCGGCCGGCATTGCCACGGGCGACGGCGGGCGGTTTCACATGCACAAGGGCTCCGGCCTCGTGCGTGACGTGTTCCGCACGCGCAACATGCGCAGCCTGGTGGGCAACTGGGGCATCGGCCATTGCCGTTATCCGACGGCGGGCTCCGCCGATAATTCGGCCGAAGCGCAGCCGTTCTATGTGAATTCGCCCTTTGGCTTGATGCTGGCGCATAACGGCAACCTGACCAATGCCAGCCAGCTCAAGAAAGACATGTTCCTGCAGGACCTGCGACACATGAACACCAATTCCGATTCGGAAGTGCTGCTCAATGTGTTCGCGCACGAATTGCAGGTGGCGTCGGCCACGCATCAGGTCAATGCGGAAACCATCTTCAAGGCGGTCGCCGGCGTGCATCGCCGCGTGCGTGGCGCGTATGCGGTGGTGGCCATGATCGCCGGTTATGGTTTGGTGGCGTTCCGCGACCCATTTGGCATACGTCCGTTGGTGATCGGGCGCAACGATACGCCGCAAGGCGCCGAATATCTCGTCGCCTCGGAAAGCGTGGCGATTGACACGCTGGGTTTCAAGCTGTTGCGCGATGTCGAGCCGGGCGAGGCGGTGCTGATTGACATGTGTGGCAACTTCGTCAGCCGCCAGTGCGCCGAGCGCACTCTGCATGCCCCTTGCATGTTCGAGTTCGTGTATCTGGCGCGGCCTGATTCGGTGATGGACGGCATTTCGGTGTATGAAACCCGCGCCCGTATGGGTGACTTTCTCGCCGACAAGATCCGCCGCACCATGCCGCATCTGGAGATTGATGCGGTGATCCCGATCCCCGATTCCAGCCGTCATTCGGCGATGGACCTGGCGGCGCGGCTCAACTTGCCGTACCGTGAGGGTTTCGTCAAAAACCGTTATATCGGACGCACCTTCATCATGCCGGGCCAGGCCACGCGGCGCAAATCGGTGCGCCAGAAGCTGAATGCCATCGCGCAAGAGTTCAAGGGGCGCAATGTGCTGCTGGTGGATGATTCGATTGTGCGCGGCACCACCAGCCGCGAGATCATCATGATGGCGCGCGAGGCGGGCGCGAAAAAAGTTTATTTCGCCTCGGCCTCGCCGCCGGTGCGCTTTGCCAATGTGTATGGCATCGACATGCCGACGCGCGCCGAGCTGATCGCCTCGTTCCGGACGGATGAGGAAATCTGCCGTGAAATTGGCGCCGATGCGCTGATCTACCAGGATATCGAAGACCTCAAGGCGGCTGTGCGCGCGGTCAATTCGAGCATTACCCAGTTCGAGACCTCCTGTTTCGACGGCCATTACATCACTGATGACATCACGCCCGCGTATCTGCAAAGAATGGAAGACGACCGCGCAGCGCCATCCGCTTATGTGATGGATGACGGCGATGGCGAGGAAAGCAATGATGCGCAGCTCGACCTGAATCTCGGGCGGAGCTGAATCACCATCAAACAACCAAATTTTTATCTGGATTACCC
>JBAQUE010000086.1:0-5120 GCA_049297315.1 Rugosibacter sp. | reverse complement strand
ACCCCGGCCGGCTCCAGGCATCACACCAAAGGGTAGTTTATGCGCCCTTGATTATCACTGAAGTGCTAGAGAAGCCGTCCTTGGTCACTACGCACGCGGTGAGTGTTCCAGTAGCGGTTGCGGGAGGGGCTGCGGTTGTGCTGCCAGGCACCATTAGCTCCAAGGATGCAGTGTCGCAAGCGATGGGTTTCTGGCACGAAGTCAAGGCGCCCTGGCATGCGGCAGAGTTTGACGCTGCGGCTGAAGAAAAGGCGCCAGCGATACCGTTGGCGACACCCACTTTGGCATCATCCGTCACGGTCAGAAAGTTGGGAATCGCCACTGCCGCCAGGATGCCGATGATGACGATGACGATGACCAGTTCGATCAGGGTGAAGCCGGATTGCTGCGCAGCCAGTTTGCCGGAAAGCCGGTTTGAAAATTTACGCATGAATTGCTCCTTGGAAAAATCAACTTCGTTAATGGACAATGGGCCGCAGCCCACCGATATGCGCCCATGCGCCGCAGCGCGCATCCCATGCGATTTGCATCAGATGGGGAAGCATATGTTTTCATGCTAGCACAGCGCCACAAATCGTGAGGAACTATTTTCAATGCCGCGGGTACCTGGCGCGCACCTGTTTTCCTGATGAAAATCAAATAGTCGGCGCTGGCAAGACGGCGCCGGCGGTTGCTTGGCCACCGCCAGGGGTGAAAAACCAGTGCATAGCTGCCATGCACGCCTGAATATATTTTGTTGCAATTCCATTGGCATTGATTTATCTTGGCAACCTGTCGCCTTGTCCCAATAACCCACGAAAGCAAATTCCGCAGATGGCCAGTTGGATACATAAAAGCCGGGAAATCGGCTGGACTGCAGTGGTTGCCGCGCCGGATGGCCTGTATGGGGTCAGCGTACTGGCGCCCAAGCTGCCAACAGACCGGCCACAGGTAGCGGGTTGCGGTTTTGTCGCCGGCGGACGCCTGGATGGCGAATCCCTGATGAATCTGGCTAAAAGCATTGCCGCGCCAGGGTGTGCGTGGAGCGTAGTGCTGGACCGTGAGGCCTACCGGATCCTGGTGGTGGCCGAACCGCCCGTCAAGGCGGATGAAATCGACCAGAGCGTGCGCTGGTCGATCAGCTCGATGGTTGATTTTCCGGTGGATGATGCCGACATCGCGTGGCTGAAAATCCCCGCGCATCCTTCGCAGGCCGGGCGCGCGCCGCATTTGTATGTGGTCGCCGCCAGCCACGCTAACATCGAGACGTGCACCACGGCATTCAAGCAGGCCAGAATTCCCTTGCAGGCGATCGATATCCACGAGACGGCCCAGCGCAACATGGCCACCCTGGCGGAACGCGCCGATGAAGGCGTCGCGCTGCTGTCGCTCGGCACGCAGGGCGTGCAGCTTACCGTGTCTTTTCAGGGCGAGCTGTATCTTGACCGCTGGGTCAAGGAAACCCTGTTCGGGGCCAGCGTTGATGACCATGCGCGTGAGCGCGCCAGCGAGCGGGTGGTGCTTCAGGTGCAGCGTTCCCTGGATTTCGTGAGCCGTACAATGCCCTTCATCGACCTGAACCGCGTGGTGCTGGCGCCGTTGCCCAGCGACTATGGTTTGCGCAAGCATTTCATCGAGAATCTCCCGGTGCCTGTTGAAGACTTTGATCTGGCGACAGTGTTTGACCTTGCCAAAACGCCGGAACTGGTCCGTCCGCAAAACCAGTCCGGCTATTTTGCCGCGCTTGGCGCGGCCTTACGCTTCATGAGTAAATCAAAACCATGAGCCAGCAACTTAACCTGCTGCCCAAAGCCAAGACCAACTACAGCCCCGCGCTGGCAGCCTTGCTGATCCTGGGTATGGTGATCCTGGTGCTGTTTGCGATCTGGGGGGTCAAGCGCAGCATACTGGCCTCGGCGCGTGCTGAAGAGGCGGCCAGCGCGGTGCAATTAAAAGTAGTCACGGCGCAACTTGAAGAGCGGTTTCGTGCGCGCTCAGCGCAACTGAACGCGGAAATCGAGGCGCTCAGGCCGCGTGCGGCGGCGGCTGAACAGGTGCTTACGCTAGCCGCCGGGGTCGGTAAGCCCGAAGGCTATTCGCCGTATTTTTCCGCACTTGCCACGGTGCGCGAAGAAGGTGTCTGGTTGACCGGCGTGACGGTGAACCAGGCAGGCAAGTCCTTGCGGCTCAGCGGCCAGTCTCTGGATAAAGATGCGTTGTTGCGGTATACCCGGCGGGTTGATGCGGCCTTTGCGAATGAGGGTATCCACCTCTCGGCGCTTGAAATGACGATGCAGACGCTGGTTCCTGCGCCGCTGCCTGCGGGTGCTGGCATGGCGGGCGCCAAGGGCGGACCGCTGAATGTCATCAAGTTCACCCTTCATTGACCCTTCATTGACCCGTCACTCACTGACCAGAACAGGCGCGCCCGATGGCTATCTTTAATCAATTGATGAACAACTTTTCCGCACTCCAGTTGCGCGAGCAGGCAATTGCCGTGGTGGTGGGCAGCGCGGTGCTGGCGCTGGGCGGCAACATCCTGCTATTGAAGCCGCTGCAAATTCAAATCGACCAGGCGCGCAGCCTGGATAAGCAGCACAAGGCCGGGATCGCATCGGCTATCGCTGATTTGTCTGCTGTGGATGGCAAACTCGCACGCGGGGTTGATCCCCTCGAGAAGGAGCGTGCAACCCGCGATGATTTTCTGCACAAGATTGCCGAAGCAGATGCCTTCTTCATGCAACACGATGCGACAGGTACCCAGGTGGCCTCCCTGGTGCGCAGCCTGCTGGATGAATCGCCGGGACTTTCACTGGTATCGCTGAAGACGGTTCCTGCGCAGGTTTTTTATACGCCACCCGCCCCGCCGCCGCCGCCCAAAGCCACAGAAAAAGCAGTCACTACCGCCGTTGAAGAGATCGCCAAGGTGTTGCCATTCGGGCTGCCAGCGGCTACTGCCCCGGCGCAAGCCCCGCCGCCGCCTGCTGCCTTGCAAAAAACGATTTACCGGCATGGGGTTGAGATTAGCGTCAAGGGCAAGTATCCGCAGTTGGTGGCGTATATGGAAAAGTTGCAGAAATTCCCCAAGCGGGTGTTCTGGTCTGAAGTGCAACTGACGGTTTCGCCCTACCCGATCAATGTGCTCAAGGTGGTGATTTACACCCTGAGTAACCAGCCTGCCGCACCCTTGCTTTGATCCGCCCTGGAGCCGAAACGATGACTTTTCCGCAGACTCCTCACCGGCCAATGATGCTGTTTGCGCGCAGGGTTCCCCCTGCCCTGCGGGTGTGGGGATTTTCAGTAAGGCGTGGCTTGATTGCGCTAAGCGCCGCCCTGGGTTGGGCACACGGTGCATTAGCCGCCACGCCCGGCGACCCGACCGAAGCACCACCGGCATGGGTCGCCACACAACCGCCCGGAGCCATCAGCGATGCGGACGAGGCTGCACCCGAAATGCAGGTTACCTTGATTGGCCGCTCAAGGCGGCTGGCGGTGATCAATGGCGCGGTGGTCAAGGTGGGCGACGAATATAAAGGCTCAAAAGTGCGCGCCATCAAGGCCGGCAAAGTGGAGATGGATGATGCGGCAAAGTCGTTAAGCATGGCGCCTGATGTTAAAAAAAGTGCGCCCAAAATCGCGAAGGGCAGAAAAAAGTCAGTCGTAATCCCCGCAGACAACGCGTCGTCGAAAGCAAACAGGAGTAATCAATGAAATCCATAACCGAGCACAAGTTGATGTCAAGCATACTCAGCCTGGGGTTGGCGCTCAGTCTGGCGGGCTGTACATCGGCCTATCCACCGCGCGATACGTCTACCCTTAACCGGATCAATGAGCAGTTGAAGCAGGCGGCGACGCCCAGGGAGCAGCCCGCGGAGGCCAACGCAATCCCGGTGCCTGAGGCGGTGAGCAATTCCTTGTTGCCGCCGGTGCGCATGGGGGCGCCCCGGGCTTCGAAAAAGCAGCTTGAACAACGCTTTGACTTGGTGGTGAATGACGCACCCATCAATCAGGTGTTGATGGGGATTGTGGAAGGGACGCCCTACAGCGTGATGGTCAAGCCGAAAAGTGCGACGCCCAGCCAGCCAGGACAAGGAACTTCGCCGGTTACCGCGCTTGCCGTCTCAAATTTGACCGACAGGGTGACAGTGAATCTGAAGAATGTCACGATGTTCGAGGCGCTGGATGCAGTGCGCGAGGTGTATGGCTATGACTATACGGTCGAGGGCAACCGTATTTATGTTGAGCAACCCGAGCTGCAAACCCGCTTGTATCAGGTGAATTACATCATCGGCCAGCGCCGCGGGGTGAGCGATTTACAGGTGATCGGCGGCGCGTCGGTGGGCACCTCTTCTGGCTCCAACTCGGGTTCTTCGGGTAGTTCCAGTAGCTCAGGTTCCGGCTCTGACTCCAGCTCAAAATACGGCTCGGTCCAGGCCAGTGCATTGAGCACCCTCTCCAAAGCCGACCTGTGGGGCGAGATTGAAGATACCGTGCGCACGACGCTGGGTTGCCAGATTCCGAAGAATCAGGCTGTCCGTATCAGTGGCAGTGGTGGCGGTGGCGCTGGTGGCGGGTCTTCCTCGGGTTCTTCGGGCAGTTCAAGTTCAAGTTCAAGTTCAAGTTCTGGGACGGCCAGCCGGTCGGATGTCAGCTTTCAGGGTGACGCCCAAATGGGTGAGCGCCAGCGCGGGGTGGATGGTTGTACCGATGGCCGGGCGGTGAGCATTAACCAGTTGAGCGGTACGGTGCTTGTCCGTGGCATGCCGAATGAACACCGGATGGTCGCGCAGATGCTGCGCTCGATGCAGTTGAACATCGAGCGGCAGGTGATCATCGAAGCCAAGATCATCGATGTCGAACTGAATTCCGGCTCGCAGCAGGGCATTAACTGGGCGGGCTTCAATAACGGTTTGCATAAGTATTCGGTAGGCGCCGACACGACTTTCATCAACGGGACAAATACAGGCCCCGGCGGTGCGGTGAACACAGGAACCAGCCTGGCCGGTTTGCTGGGTAATACCCTGATCGGGGTATCAACCGGCAACGCCTTTTCGGCTGGCGTGGGCATGGCTGTCCAGTTCCGCAACTTTTCGGCGCTGATCAACTTCCTGCAAACCCAGGGCAATGTGCATGTGCTGTCC
>JBAQUE010000085.1:0-3796 GCA_049297315.1 Rugosibacter sp. | reverse complement strand
CGGAAGCGAACGCACGCACCGAGGTCAGCACGCCGGAACGCACGAGGAAAGTGCCCAGCAGCGACAACGAAAACGCGGCAATCGCCAGCAGCACCGTCCAGTTCTTGAAAGCGCCGCGTTTTTCGGTGATGGCCAGCGAATGGATCAGCGCCGTGCCCGCCAGCCAGGGCATGAACGAGGCATTTTCCACCGGATCCCAGAACCACCAGCCGCCCCAGCCGAGTTCGTTGTATGCCCACCAGCTGCCCATCGCGATACCGATGGTCAGAAAGCACCAGGCCGCCGTCGTCCAGGGCCGCGACCAGCGCGCCCAGGCGGCATCCAGCCGGCCGGAAATCAATGCCGCGATGGCAAAGGCGAAGGCGACAGAAAAGCCGACATAGCCCATGTACAACATCGGCGGATGAAACACCAGGCCGGGATCTTGCAGCAAGGGGTTCAGGTCACGCCCTTCGGCAACAGCAGGCAACAGGCGTGCAAATGGATTGGAGGTGAACAGGATAAAGGCCAGCATGCCAACGCTGACCAGGCCGAGCACGGCAAGCACGCGCGCCACCATGGCCTCGGGCAACTGGCGGGAAGTCACCGAGACCGCCGCACCCCAGCCGGAAAGCATCAGCACCCACAGCAGCAGCGAACCCTCATGCCCGCCCCAGACCGCCGCAAAGCGGTAAATCGCCGGCAACTGGGTGTTTGAATTTTGCGCGACATAGGCCACCGAAAAATCATTGGTCAAAAAGCTTTGCGCCAGGCAGGCGAATGAAAACGCCAGCAGCAGAAAATGCGTTTGTGCGGCAGGCCGCGCCAGCGCAACCCATTGCGCCGACTGCCTGCGCTGCGCGCCAATCAATGGCGGCACGCCCTGCATCAGGGCCACCACGAAGGCAAGAATAAGTGCAAAGTGTCCGAGTTCGGGAGTCATTTTTTCTGTGCCTGTTCAATCGCATGTTGGGCTTCAGGAGGCATGTAATTTTCATCATGCTTGGCCAGCACCTCGCTGGCGGTAAACAAATCATCAGTACCCAGCCTGCCTTGCACAATGGCGCCTTTGCCATCACGGAACAAGTCGGGCAGGATGCCGGTATAGGCCACGGGGATTTCCTTCGCCGTATCGGTAATGACAAAGCGCGTGGTCATGCCCTCACGCTGGATGGAGCCTTGCTTGACCAGCCCGCCCATGCGGAATGCCTTGTCGTGCGGCGCCTTGCCCGCAATGACATCCGACGGCGTGATGTACAAGGCGATATTGCTGTCCAGCGCCTTCAACACCAGTACAGCCGCGATGGCGATCGACGCCAGGCCGCCGACAATCAGGGCGATGCGTTTATGACGGGGTTTCATCGGGAGGTGTGATCCATGTTGTGATCCAGGGCTTCGGCCAGCCGTTCGCGGGCCAGGTTGCGGCGAATTTCGTTCAGACGCCGCCTGACCAGAAAAGGTTCCGCCACCAGCAGCAAAGCGCAGGCGCCAAAGCTGCCCCAGACATACAAGGCGTAACCGCCCATGGCGAAAAATTCGCCGATGCTATTCCACTGCATGTTTCACCCATTCGGTATGCCGTTCGCGTTCGAGCATGATGGCGCGCAAGCGCATCAGCGACACGGCGATGGCATACATCCAGAACGCCAGCGCCATCAGCAGCATGCCCCACAGCATGGTGTGCGCCATCGACGGCGCGCGCGTCAGGTTGATCGTCGAGCCCTGATGCAATGTGTTCCACCATTTCACGGAGAAATAAATGATTGGCACATTGACCACGCCGATCAACGCCAGGATCGCCCCGGCCTTGTCGGCGCGGCGCGGATCGTCAATCGCGGATTGCAACGCGATGAACCCGACATACAGAAAAAACAGGATCAGTTCCGACGTCAGGCGCGCATCCCACACCCACCACGCGCCCCACATCGGCTTGCCCCAGAAGGCACCTGTCCACAAGCTCAACGCGGCCATCAGCGCACCCGTCGGCGCCAGGGCCTGCGCCATCATGCTCGACAGGCGCGTGTTCAACGCCAGGCCAAGACTCGCCCAAAACGCCATCGCCAGATAAATGATCATCGACATCCAGGAGGCAGGCACATGCACGAAGATGATGCGATAGCCTTCGCCCTGCTGCGCATCGGTGGGCGCGACGAAAAAAGACACCCACAGGCCGACCGCGCCGAATAATAGCGCCAGTCCCCAGAACAGCGGCATGAGCCGTCCGGCCAGCGGATAAAAACTCTGCGGGCTGGCGAAGCGAAACCAGTTAATGAATTTCATGTTCATCATAAAAAGTCGGCGCTCGCGATACGGCGAACAACTTGTTCATTCCAGCGCGATCCGCAACGCCGCCGTAGTCGCCCACGGCGCAAAAAAAACCGCCAGCGCCAGCAAGGCCGCCAACAGTGACACATGCCCTTCGACACCCAGACCCGCGCTTTGCGCTTCGACCGCGCCGGCACCAAAAATCAGCGTGGGTATATACAGCGGCAACACCAGCAGGGCCAGCAACACGCCGCCGCCACGCACCCCCAGCGTCAGCGCCGCACCCATGGCGCCAATCAGCGACAGCAGCGGGGTGCCGAGCAACAGCGACAAACTGAGGATGAACAACGTTTGTCCTTCCAGCGCAAACTGCAGGCCCAGCAGCGGCGCCAGCAATACCAGCGGCAAACCGCACAACAGCCAGTGGGCGAGGATTTTACCGGCAATCAGCAGCGCCAAGGGAGATGGCGAGAGCGCCATCTGTTCCAGCGTGCCATCCAGGTGATCCGCGGCAAATAGCCGGGGCAGCCCGAGCAGGGTGGACAACAGCGCCGCCACCCACAATACGCCAGGCGCGATTTTCTTCAGCAGCGCAGGTTCCGGGCCAATGCCCAGCGGGAAAAGGCTGACCACGATGACAAAAAAGAATATGGTGGTCAGCACTTCGCTTTTGCGCCGCAGGGCCAGCAGCAGATCACGGCGCACCGTCGCAAGCAAGGCATTCATAACACCAGCCTTTTGCCCTCTGGCAGCGGCAACGGCTGATGGCTGGTCAGCACGGCCAGACCGCCACGCGCCAGATGCTCGCCTACCAGCGCGCCCAACAACTGCACGGCGCCACTATCCAACGCATTGAATGCCTCATCCAGCACCCATAAGGCCGCCGGACGTGTCAATAAGCGCGCCAGCAGCACCCGCCGTTTTTGTCCGGCGGACAACACGCGCACCGGCAAGGCCTCACGTCCGCGCAAGCCCAGGCGCACCAGCGCCGCAAGCGCGGCCTCTTCGCCCAGATGAACCCCGTCCAGCGCGGCTGACAGGCGCAGGTTTTCCAGCGGCGTCAGGTCGTCCTTCACGGCGGCATGGTGGCCCAGGTACAGCAGGTCGCGGTGGAAATCAGACTCGCTGGCCATCACGCCGCGCCAGTAAATTTCGCCCGCATCCGCCGGTGACAAGCCAACCAGCAGCCGCAACAGACTGGTTTTGCCTGCGCCGTTTTCACCTTGCACATGCAACCATTCGCCCGCCTCGAGCGCGAAGGAGACATCGGCAAAGAGTCGGCGCTCTCCACGAGAACAGGCCAGTCCGGAAACTTTCAGCATGGCGGCCATTCTACTGCCAGCCCATGCCCCAGCCGCGAGCCCGGGCGATAGAATACGCGCCTCGCCGCATTGTTGCGGTGCACTATTCCTGGTTCCCTCTCATGCTTGTCGCATCCAATATCACCATCCAGTTTGGCAGCAAACCCCTGTTCGAAAACGTCTCCGTCAAATTTGGCGAAGGCAACCGCTATGGTTTGATCGGCGCCAATGGCTCCGGCAAGACCACCTTC
>JBAQUE010000084.1:0-4834 GCA_049297315.1 Rugosibacter sp. | reverse complement strand
GATGTAGCGTGGTTTGGCCGGGTCTTCCTCGACCAGTTTGCGCAGGCGTGAAATCTGCACGTCAATCGCGCGGTCGAAGACTTCGTACTCGCGGCCGCGCGCCAGCTCCATCAGCTTGTCGCGGCTCATCGGCTGGCGCGGATGTTCGAGCAACACGCGCAACAGGCTGAATTCACCGGTAGTGAGCAACGTGATTTCATCGCCGTGATGCAGCTCGCGCGTGGCCAGATTGACCTGAACCTTGCCAAAGCTCACCGTTTCTTCCATCGGCGCAGGCGCGCCTGGCGGCGGCGGAGCACTGCGCCGGCGCAGCACGGCATGGATGCGCGCCACCAGTTCGCGCGGGTTGAATGGCTTGGGCAAATAATCGTCGGCGCCCATTTCCAGTCCGACAATGCGCTCCACTTCATCGCCCTTGGCGGTGAGCATGATGATGGCCACGGCATTCTTCGCCGCGCGCAGGCGGCGGCAGATGGCCAGGCCATCCTCGCCCGGCATCATCAGGTCGAGCACGACCAGGTCGTAGAGTTCGCGCTCCATGGCGCGGTCCATGCCGGGGCCGTCCGGCACGGCTTTGACCACGAAGCCCTGGTCGGCAAGGTAGCGTTCGAGCAGTTGGCGCAGGCGGATATCGTCGTCGACAACCAGGATCTTGGCAGTATTGGTTTGTTCGTTCATGGCGCGAATCGTAACGGGATTGGCGCCGGTCTGCCAGCCACTCTTACAAAATATTACAAAGCGGACATGGCTGTTACAGCAAGGCAGGGCTAAAATTTCACTTGGTCGGTGTGATGGAGAATGCGTGTGAAACGGCTGTGGCGAACTTTCTGTATGGCTGCATTGTGCCCCGGGCTATGCCTCGTGACGCTGCCTGCGGTCGCGCAGGATCGCCATCGGCCGTGGGCGGAGCTGTTCGCCATACAGCGCAACGGGCAGGAGCGGCCCTCACAACGTCAGGCACACGACCGCTACACGCCTGACCCCTATGGAAACGAGTCGCGCGAGCGACGCAGGGAAAACATGTCGCCGGAAGACCGCCGTCAGTTGCGGCGCGATGTGCGCGATGCAGGGCGGGATATTTATCCTGAGCGCATGCCGCCAGGGCGGCGCGATTCCCGTCACCGCTGATTTCCCCCCGCTTTTGCATCAGCCACGCTTGTCGCGCATGACGCGGGCTTTTTCGCGCACCCAGTCGCGCTCTTTTTCGGTATCGCGCTTGTCATGTTGCTTCTTGCCCTTGGCCAGGCCGACGGCCAGCTTCACGCGGCCCTTGCTGTAATGCAAGTCGAGCGGCACCAGGGCATAACCCGCGCGTTCCACCTTGCCGATGAGCTGGCTGATTTCACGGCTGTTCAACAGCAGCTTGCGCGTGCGCACCGGATCGGGCAGGACGTGAGTCGAGGCCGAGAGCAGGGGGCTGATGTGCGCGCCGATCAGGAACAGCTCGCCTTTTTTGATGATCACGTAGGCCTCCTTGATCTGCACGCGACCGGCGCGAATGGCCTTCACCTCCCAGCCTTCGAGCACCAGGCCCGCTTCGTAGCGCTCTTCGATGAAGTAATCGTGGAATGCCTTCTTGTTATCGGCGATGCTCATGGGGCGGTGGAAGGGTGGTGCGCTAAAATGCGGATTCTACTTCACCCCTTGCGGCGGCTTGGCCGCGATTCCTGATGGCCCTGGTCGAAAAATCGGTATTGATCGAGCGCACGCCGGCGCAGATGTTCGAACTGGTCGACCGCGTCGAGGATTATCCGCAGTTCCTGCCCTGGTGTGGCGGTGTGGATTTATCCGAGCGCACGGCGACGCGCACGGCCGCCACGCTGCATATCAACTACCACGGCATCAAGTCGCATTTCTCGACTGAAAATGACAAACAGGCGCCATGCCTGATGAATATCCGCCTGACCGACGGCCCGTTAACCCGCATGGACGGCCAATGGCGCTTCATCGCACTGGGCGAGACCGCGTGCAAAATCGAGTTCCGCCTGCACTATGAATTTTCCAGCCGGCTGCTGGAAAAAGTCCTGAGCCCGGTGTTCAATCACATCAGCAACACCTTTGTCGAATCCTTCATCCAGCGGGCGCAAAAGGTCTATGGCTGAAATACACACCGGACCCGCTACCAACGAGCTGTTGCACATCGAGGTGGTCTATGCACTGCCGGAGCGCCAGAATGTCATCAGCCTGCGCCTGCCCGTCGGTAGCACCGTGCAGCAAGCCGTCGAGCAATCCGGTTTGCTGGCGATGCATCCGGAAGTCAATCTGGCGCAGAACAAGCTGGGTATTTACGCCAAGTTGGTGAAGCCGGACACCACGCTGCGCGACCGTGACCGGGTGGAAATCTACCGCCCGCTGATCGCTGATCCAAAAGAAGTGCGCAGGCAACGCGCCGCTGAAGACAAGGCGCTGAAGAAGGCTGGCGGCGACAAGGCTTAGCTGGTTGGTACTGATCTGTTTCTTGACGCTGCACTGCGCTGCAAGTTTTCACGTGGTATATGATGATGAAAAGAGGGCGCGCGCCCTCCTGCACAGATTGACCGCAGTATCCGTAAATATCTTTTGAAGAGGAGATGAAATGAACCAACAGACCATCAGCCAAGACGCTACTGAAGTTGCAAGCGACTTGCCAAAAAGTATTTCCCGGGAGCCCCGTGTGATTGGGTTCAACACGGTCAACATGAAAGAAGTGGTGCCTGGGCAGTTGTACATGAAACACATGGTTGGCGCCGACACCAGCGTTGTCGTGCTGAATATCAAATGCGGCGAGTCAGTCCAACTGGGGCGCAATATCCAGCAGAACTACACAGGTGATGAAGCAACGCGCGCCGCCAGCATTTCATCCGGTCAGATGCCGCCCCTGCATTTTCATGGCGAGGAAATCGCCATTGTGCTCAAGGGCCATGGCAAAGTGGTCACGGGGGATGGCAAGGAGTACCCGATCAAGGAAGGCGAGGCCATCATCATGCCTCCGGGTATGCCTCACACGGGGACATTTGATGCGCCCGACAACCTGGTGGTGAGCATTACCACGCCGGGACGCCCTGAATATGGCGCACATGACCAGGTAAAATATTAGTTTTTAGCGGTAAAGAGAAAAGGCCTGTGCGGCCGTCATCATGAAAAAAGTCGGCGCTGTCAATACGGCACCGACCTCCATACGCAATGCCTTCAGCGTAAGTCTGGTGCTCCTGCCGCAAGGGCAGGCCGCGTATAATGCGTTTTTGGTATCTAGGAAATTCACATTATGCGACTCCTCCAGAAGGCGCTGACCTTTGATGATGTCCTCCTGGTTCCTGCGCACTCGACGATCCTGCCGCGCGATGTCAGTCTCGCGACACACCTGACGCGCAAGATTCAACTCAACATGCCGCTGGTTTCCGCCGCGATGGATACGGTGACGGAAGCGCGCCTGGCCATTGTCATGGCGCAGGAAGGCGGCATCGGCATTGTGCACAAGAATCTTTCGCCGGCGCAGCAGGCGGCTGAAGTGGCCAAGGTCAAGCGGTTCGAGTCCGGCGTCTTGAAAGACCCGATCACCATCCCGCCGACGATGACCGTGCGCGCCGCGATCAACCTCACGCGGCAGAACCGGATTTCGGGTTTGCCAGTGGTCGAGGCCGGCCGCGTGGTGGGCATCGTGACCAACCGCGACCTGCGCTTTGAAACGCGTATGGACGAGCCGGTGGCCAACATCATGACGCCGCGCGAGCGGCTGGTGACGGTGCAGGAAGGCGCCAGCGTCGAAGAGGCCAAAGCGCTGATGCACAAGCATCGGCTGGAACGTGTGCTGGTGGTGGGCGACAACTTTGAATTGCGCGGCTTGATGACGGTGAAAGATATTCTCAAATCGTCCGAGCATCCGCTGGCGGCCAAAGACAGATTCGGCCATCTGCTGGTTGGCGCGGCGGTTGGCGTTGGCGAAGGCACGGAAGAACGCGCCGCATTGCTCATCGAAGCAGGCGTTGACGTGATCGTCGTGGATACCGCGCATGGCCATTCGGCCGGTGTGTTGCAGCGGGTTTCCTGGGTCAAGAAGAATTTTCCGCAGGTTGAGGTGATCGGCGGCAATGTGGCTACCGCAGACGCCGCCAGGGCGCTGGTGGACCATGGCGCAGATGGCGTCAAGGTGGGCATTGGCCCCGGTTCGATCTGCACCACGCGCATTGTCGCCGGTGTCGGCGTGCCGCAGATCACGGCGGTGGATATGGTGGCCACCGCGCTGGCTGGCACGGGTGTGCCGCTGGTTGCCGATGGCGGGGTGCGCTATTCGGGCGACATTGCCAAGGCGATGGCGGCCGGCGCCAATGCAGTGATGCTGGGCGGGCTGTTTGCCGGCACCGAAGAAGCGCCGGGCGAGACAGTGCTGTATCAGGGCCGTTCGTACAAGGCCTATCGCGGCATGGGCAGCCTGGCGGCGATGAAGGAAGGCGCCGCAGACCGCTACTTTCAGGATGCCGATGCGAATATCGAAAAGCTGGTGCCGGAAGGCATCGAAGGCCGCGTGGCCTACAAAGGCCCGGTAGGCGCGGTGATCCATCAACTGATGGGTGGCTTGCGTGCGGCCATGGGTTACGTTGGCTGCGCCACGATAGAAGAGATGCGCACGCGCGCCGAGTTTGTCGAAATCACCTCGGCAGGCATACGCGAATCGCATGTGCATGACGTGGAGATCACCCAGGAAGCGCCGAATTACCATATTGACTGATTTAAGGAAACACTGAATAAGGTACAAACACTGTGAACGATTTCTTTGTCATGGAGTCAGACAAAGAGTTGTGATCACAAGGGACGAACTGATGAAGCAGATGACGCTGGCGGCGACACGAGGATTCGA
>JBAQUE010000083.1:0-2523 GCA_049297315.1 Rugosibacter sp. | reverse complement strand
GCGATAACACCCTCAACGGCCACGCCAGTAACCGCCGCACGGACGAACAACGACTGGTCGTTGATCGGTGAAATCACCAGATTATCCGGCAAAGAGGGTTTGATTTCGGCAATTTTCGCCTTGATGCCCGAAACAATCGCCAGGGTGGATGTCGCGCCGCTTTTCAAGACCGACAGCAATGCCGAGCGGGCGCCATCGACATGTACGATGTTTGACTGCGGCGGATTGCCATCGCGCACATTGGCCACATCACGGATATACACGGTGGCGCCATTCACCACCTTGATTGGCAGATCGCCCAGGTCCTTCAGCGCTGATGGTGCATTATTCAACTGGATAGTGTATTCGCGGCTGTCGATCTTCTGTGTCCCGACGGGAATGATCAGGTTCTGCGCCGCCAGCGCATTGGCCACATCCTGCGCAGACAGGCCACGCGCCTGGAGCGCCGCAGGATCCAGATCGACTTGTATCTGGCGGGTTTTCCCGCCGGCAGGAAATGGTACAGCCGCTCCCCGCACAGTAATCAGCCGGGTACGCACTGTGTTCATGCCGATGTCGGAAAGATTCTGCTCGGACAAGCCCTTGCCGGAAAGCGCGAGTTGCAGGATGGGTACGGTCGACGCGCTGTAATTCAGGATCAGCGGCGGCGTAGTCCCTGGTGGCATAGTGCGCGGCACAGTCTGAGCGATCGCCGTCACCTGTGCATTGGCCGTCGCTATGTTGGCCCCCGGCTGGAAAAAAATCTTGACCACGCTGGCTCCGGCATAGGAGTTCGCTTCGATATGCTCGATATCGTTGACGGTCGTTGTCAGCGCGCGTTCAAAAACCGTCGTGATGCGTCCCACCATCTGGTCGGGCGGCAAACCGGTATACCGCCAGGCCACGGCAATCACCGGGATGCGGATATCCGGAAAAATATCCGTCGGCATGCGCAATGCCGTCAAAGGGCCGATGATCAGGATCAGCAGCGCCATCACCACAAAGGTATACGGCCGCCGCAAGGCGATACGGACGATTTCTATCATAGGGAAACCCTGACACCGCCTGGAACGATGGCAGGCTCAACGCAAAAAAGAGGGTTCATGCAATCATAGACAAAAATTGGTGAAACGGATGATAGAAGACAACTATCTATAGTTGAAGTGCATTATCGAGATAGGTTATCATGTGCCATATGAATATATTGAACTTCGACCTTAATCTTCTACGTACATTCGACGCCATGATGGCGGAACGCAATGTAACGCGTGCCGCGCAACGCGTCTTCCTGTCACAACCGGCGACCAGCCATGCGCTCGCCCGCTTGCGCAAGCAGATCGGCGACCCCCTGTTCATGCGCATGGGACGCGAAATGATCCCGACAGCCAAAGCGATGGCGCTCGCTCCCGCCGTGCGCAACATGCTCGAGCAGCTCGAAACCGTGCTGGATGAAGTCCCCTTTGATCCGCAGAACTCAAACGCGGCTTTTCGTATCGGCCTGGTGGATGTCATGGAATACATGCTGGCGCCAATGTTTGCCCAACTCCTGCGGGAAGATGCGCCGCAGATCCGCTTTGCCATCCAGGGTTACGATTCATCGGGCTACCAGGCCCAGCTAGGCGCAGGCATTATCGACATCGCCGTAGGCCTGCCTGAACCAACAGCACCCAGCATCCATTCATGCAAGCTGGCAACATTTCCACCCGTCGGCCTGGTCAGGAAAAATCATCCCCTTGCAAAGGGTGATGCAAGCGCTCTGGAATTCAAACTGATACCACGCCTGACTACAGATTTGCGTACGGACCGGATCAAGGAAACGGCCGCACCCAATGCGGGGAATAATAAGGCCTCACCCGGAATAGTCTATAGCACGGCGCACTTTTTCGCCGTGCCTTTGATGCTGGCGAACAGCGACCTGTTGCTGGTTACCAGCCAGGTAGTCGCCCAATTGCTCTGCGCGCAGTATCCGCTGGTCACCATTCCGCTCCCGGCACGCCATCCGCCGCTGGAGCCGCATATTTTCTGGCACGAACGCACGCATCGCGACCCGGCGCAAAAATGGATGCGCGAGAAAATCATGGCCACCGCGCGCGGCCTGGCTGCGGCGCAAGCACCGTCCCATCCCTGAAACCAGTTTATCCGGCGCTGTCTTTGCGGCGCAGTTCAGACAAGCGCCTGGCGCCGGCGATGCATAACGCCGCATTGCACAGCGCGGCCAAGCCGAAGAGCGTGGGAATCGATAGCCCGCCACTCAACAAAGCCGCGGCGCCGAGTGCGCCAACCACCATGAACAAGGCATTGCAGATATTGTTGGCGGCCATCATGCGCGCCCGATGATCAACGCTGCTGCGTTGTTGCAGCAAGGTGTAGAGCGGCACGGAAAACAAGCCGCCACACAGGCCAAGCAGGGTAAGGTCGGCCAATACCCGCCAGATACCCGACGCATGCAGCGAGGTGAAGGCATGCATCGGGGCACCGGCCATCGGCGCCGCAGGCGAGGCGAAATACAGGTCGAACGCAAACACGCTCAGGCCAAGACTCCCC
>JBAQUE010000082.1:0-10888 GCA_049297315.1 Rugosibacter sp. | reverse complement strand
CTATCACGTGGCACATCCAAACGCAGCGCAACAGGTGCGATAGTCTCCTGCACCGCCGTCCGAGAAGTGGACTTGCTACGCGGCGTATCGCCAGCGCCAGCGCCTTGCGTCCCTTCGGGAACTTTTTGCTCGTTGCCAGCGGCAACTGGATACACACTGGAAATTTGCCAGCCATGCTCATGGCATAGCGTCAGCAATTGCGCATGCACGTCGCGCCATTCGCGCATGCGCAGCCAGGAAAGAAAATTCTGCCGGCACCACTGGCGTTGCTTGTTGCTCGATTCATGCCGCCAAACGGTGTCTGCCGCCTGCCAGAGTTTAAGATAGGCAAGGAACTCGGACTTTTCATCTTTCCATTTCGCATGCGCCTGATCGGCAGACCCGGCCTGCTCCTGCGGCCTGTCACGCGGGTCTTGCACAGACAAGGCGGCGGCGATGATCAGCATTTCGTGCAAACAACCTTGCTCTCGTGCGGCAATGATCATGCGGCCGATTTTGGGGTCTAAAGGCAGTTTCGCCAGCTCCGTGCCGACCTTGGTTAGCTCCTTCGTTGTCTCGTTAATCGCACCAAGCTCGGCGAGCAACTGATAGCCGTCGGTAATCATGCGCGGCGCGGGCGCCTCCAGAAAAGGGAAATTCTCCACATCGCCCAAGTGCAGCGACTTCATGCGCAAGATCACCCCGGCCAGGCTGGAGCGCAGAATTTCCGGCTCGGTGTAAGCGGCGCGCTTGTTAAAATCATCCTCGGCATACAGGCGAAAACAAATGCCGGCGGAAACCCGACCGCAACGCCCGGCGCGCTGATTAGCCGCTGCGCGGGCAATCGGCTCGACCTGCAACTGCTCAATCTTGTTGCGATGCGAGTAACGCTTGACGCGCGCCAGCCCCGTATCAATCACATACCGTATCCCCGGCACGGTAAGCGAGGTTTCCGCCACATTGGTGGCCAACACCACGCGGCGGCCTTGATGCCCGGAAAACACCCGCGCCTGCTCCGCCGCCGACTGGCGCGCAAACAGCGGCAGAATTTCCAGCCCCGGTGGGTGGTGTTTGCGCAGCGCTTCCGCCGCTTCGCGAATCTCGCGCTCGCCCGGCAGGAAAACCAGCACATCGCCCGGCCCTGCGCGGTGCGCTTCGCTCACCGCATCAACAATCGCCTCGTTGATGTCTCGATCCGATGCGCCCTTGCCGCCTGAAGCCTGGCTGGCGACCGAAGCCTCAGACCACGGCCGATAGCGCGTCTCGATCGGATACAGCCGCCCGGAAACTTCAATCACCGGCGCGCCTTTGCCGTTGCCCGCAAAATGCTGGCTGAAGCGCTCGGCATCCAGCGTGGCCGAAGTCACAATGACTTTCAACTCAGGCCGCCTGGGCAACAACTGCTTCAAGTAACCCAGCATGAAGTCAATGTTCAAACTGCGCTCGTGCGCCTCATCAATAATCAGGGTGTCGTATTGCCGCAATAAGGGGTCGGTTTGCGTCTCGGCCAGCAAAATGCCGTCAGTCATCAGCTTGATATAAGTCTCGGGCGTGACGCGATCGGTGAAGCGGATCTTGAAGCCGACATGGCGCCCAAGCTCGGTCTTCAATTCCTGCGCAATGCGCGTCGCCGTGGCCCGTGCAGCGATGCGGCGCGGCTGCGTGTGGCCGATCAGCCCGGTCAGGCCACGGCCAATTTCCAGGCAGATTTTGGGCAGCTGCGTGGTCTTGCCCGAACCGGTTTCGCCACACACCACAATGACTTGATTTTGCAGAATCGCCCGGGCAATTTCTTCCCGCCGCAGAATAACTGGCAGCGCCTCGTCATAGCCAATCGGCGGCCGTGCAGCGCGGCGCGCCTCAGGATAAAACTTCATTGCGACAATTTATTGATAGTCAAAATTCCCAAGCCCGTCATGACGAGTGAGCCAAACAAATGCAGCGATGCCACGCCCGCCGCCCAGCCATATTCAGCCCGCTGGATCAACGCCACGACTTCTGCCGAGAAGGTGGAAAAAGTCGTCAACGCACCCAGCACGCCGGTAATGAAGAACAAACGCAATTCAGGGGAAATATCCGCATTCAGGTGAAACACCGTGACCGCCGCGCCCACCAGATAACCGCCGAGCAGATTCGCCGCCAGCGTGCCCAGCGGCATGATAGGAAACAACGGGTTCAGCCACAGACCCAACACCCAGCGCAACCACGCGCCCAGCATGGCGCCAAAGCCAATCGCAAAAAGACTCGTCAAATTCATCGGTCGCATTTTACGCCTGCCGGTGGAGACCTCTCTTTTGTTTGCCTGCCCCATGCCAACGCCTGACTTTGATAGGTTTCCCCCCGCCAGGGCAGATGACAAAAAAGTTTCAAATTTATGGCAAAAAAGAATTGTGTCTTTGCCTTGCCCGATCATGAATAAAATCGTCAGTTGACTCAAACACCCTTCTCCGCATCTACCATGCACAGCTTCAAAGACCAGGTATCCAGTCTGCTCCGGCGCATCTTTCCCAACCTGTTCACCCCACCGCTGACCACCTCGCCGAAAGCCGACCTGCATGGCGCGGTTACGGGCACGCTGGCGTCAATCACCCAGACCCTGGCCTACGGCCTCATTATTGGTGGCGCCCTGGGCAGTTCGCTGAACGGCGCAGGCATGCTCATCGCACTTTACAGCTCGGTGCTGCTTGGCTTGAGTGCAGCCCTGCTGGGCGGATGTCCTTATCTGGTCGCCGGCCCCAGGGCTTCTGCCCTGTTGGTGTTTGCCGCCCTGATCAGCCACCTTTCCCACTCTGCCGCGTTTGCCCATTTATCCGAGCCGGGCCTGCTGGCGCTGATGCTTGCCTGCACAGCGGTTCTTGGTTCCGGCCTGGTGCAAATACTTTTCGGTTGCCTGCGCATGGGACAGATTGCCAACTACGTTCCCCTGCCTGTCATGGCAGGGTTTCTCAATGGCTCCGCCCTGCTCATCATCCTGAGTCAAGTCTGGCCAGCCACCGGAATGCACCCGCAGAGTTCTATTGCGGATTTTTTTCGTCATCTGAATGACATCAAACCGGCTACCGTGCTGCTTGCCCTGGCGACCGCCACCGCGGTCCTGGGGCTGCCCCGCCTGACCAGGCGGGTTCCCGCGGCATTGCTGGCCTTCCTTGCGGGCACACTGATTTTCCATTTGCTTTCTGCCTTCGGCTACGGGAATGCACTGGGCGGCACCCTGCCGCCACCTCCGGATCATTTCCCGTTCGGCTTTATCGGCAAGGACGCATTCCAGCTTTTGACGGGACCTTACCGCAATGAACTGCTACCGCCCATTTTGGCAGCAGCAGTTTCCATGGCCATCCTCTCCAGCCTGGACACCTTGCTATCCACCACAGCCGCAGATGCGCTGACCCATCACCGCTCAAATTCCAACAGGCAACTGATCGCTGAAGGCCTGGGAAACGCCATTGCAGGCCTGTTTTCGATGGCCCCCGGGTCCAGCGGCATAGCGCGCACGCAGGCAGCGCTGAGCGGCGGCATGGTGAGCGCCGCCGCGCCGATTGGCATTGCGCTCATTACCCTGATCCTCACGATGATGCTCAGCCCGCTGATCGGCTGGCTTTCCCAAGCGGTCATGGCTGGTTTGCTGATTGCCATTGGTTTTGAATTAATCGATACATGGTCGCTGAGACGAATTCGCCGGCTCCTGAGCCAGCGTACCGGACCCAGTGCAGCCCGGGGTGATTTGTTGATCGTTGCCGTTGTCGTCATGACCGCACTGTTGCTTAACCTGGCAACTGCCGTCTATCTGGGCGTAGCCCTTTCGCTCATCACCTTTGTTATACAGATGGCGCATAGCCCCGTAAGGCGCTGCTATCGGGCCAGTGCGCTCATTCCCTTGATCGACGGGGACCCCGCGCGTAGCGACTTTATCCAGACCCACGGTAAAAAAATCGCGGTCATCGAGGCTGAAGGCGCCCTGTTCTTCGGCTCGGTCCGGGAATTGGAAAACCAGGTCGCGGAGTTGATGAGTGACAACGTTGTCCACGTGGTGCTGGACTTGAAGCGTATCAAGCATATCGACTCCACCGGAGCCCATGCGCTGGAAAGGATGAGCGCAAAATTGAACCAGCAGGGCGGCCTGCTGGTCATCAGCCATGTTGACCGTGAAAGACGGCAGTCCCAAGCAACATTCACCGGCCAGGACAAGCGCCGCAACTCAATCGCACGCAACAACTGGCTCCAGCTCAATTACCTTGAAACCGTCGCTGCCATTGGTGAAGATTATTTCGTCGGGGATAACGATGCGGCGGTCGCATTATGCGAAAAACATCTTTCCCGACCCGCTGGCCCGTTGCCAATGGATTTGCGCGCCGCGTATTTATCCATCTGGACGCTTGACCGCTCCAGGCTGCGCCAGTTGCGCCATTTCTGGGCACGTGTTTCCTTTGCCAAGGATGATTTGATCTTTGCCCAGGGCAGTTCGACTGATGGGGTATTTTTTCTCCTGTCAGGCCGCGTGGATGTACTGATCGATATCCCCGGCACAGAACGAAAACGCAAAGTCCAGTCTTTGACTGCGGGGTCGATATTCGGGGAAATGGCCCTCCTCGACCAAAGCCCCCGTTCCGCCACCGTGGTGGCAAGTGAACTTACGGAATGCTGCTGGATCAGCGCAACGAATTTTGAGCGCATAAAAAAAGAACATCCTGAAGCCGCTTTTTGGCTTCTCACCAATATCGCCATGATCTTCGCCAGACGCCTGCGCGCGTCGACCAACATGCTGGCCGAGATGGACGCTTGATAACGGCATGCGCCGCAACAGCATCTGCCCGGCGCCAAGAAAGACTTGGCGGGCCTATCGCGGATAATTTGAGTCTGCCAGTAGAATCAGGTTTTTGCGCCTGCCTTGTCTGCTGTCATGTCTGAAACCGAAAAATCATCCAACTTCATCCGCCACATCATTGAGGCCGACCTGGCCAATGGCAAATATGCCCCGCGTACCTGGAGCGGCCAGCCGGGCCCTGCCACGCAGCAAAAACTCGGCGCGGGCGACACGGCGAAAATCCGCACCCGCTTCCCGCCAGAGCCCAATGGCTACCTGCATTTCGGCCACGCCAAATCCATCTGCCTGAATTTTGGCCTGGCCAGGGATTACGGCGGCGCCTGCCACCTGCGCTTTGACGACACCAACCCGGAAAAAGAAGAGCAGGAATATGCTGATTCGATTATCGACGCCGTTCACTGGCTGGGCTTTGACTGGCGCTTTGGCGAAGAAAACAATCTTTACCAAGCCTCGAATTATTTCCAGTGGATGGTTGAGTTCGCCGAAAAGCTGATCGAAGCAGGCCATGCCTATGTCGATTCGCAATCGGCGGAAGACATGCGGGTGAACCGTGGCACGCTCACCGAAGCCGGCAAAAACTCCCCCTTCCGCAGCCGCACGCCCGCCGAAAACCTGGCCCTGTTCCGCGCCATGCGCGCCGGTGAATTCGCCGATGGCGCCCATGTGCTGCGCGCCAAGGTAGACATGGCCTCGCCCAACATCAACCTGCGCGACCCGGCCATCTACCGCATCCGCCACGCCACGCACCACAACACGGGCGATGCCTGGTGCATCTACCCGATGTACACCTACGCCCACCCGATCGAGGATGCGCTGGAAAACATCACCCATTCCATCTGCACGCTGGAATTCGAAGACCAGCGCCCGTTTTACGACTGGCTGCTGGCGCGCCTGGCCGAACTCGGCTGCGTGAATACGCCGCTGCCGCAACAAATCGAATTCTCGCGCCTGAATCTTTCCTACGTCGTGCTCTCCAAGCGCAAGCTGATCCAGCTGGTGGAAGAAAAACACGTCAGCGGCTGGGACGACCCGCGCCTGCCCACGCTGGTTGGCGCGCGCCGGCGCGGCTACACGCCGGAAGGGTTTCGCCAGTTCGCCGAAATGATCGGCGTGACCAAGTCCGACTCGTGGATCGACTTTAGCGTGTTCGAAGAATGCCAGCGCCAGCAGTTGAACGACATCGCCCCGCGCCGCATCGCCGTGCTTGATCCCGTCAGGCTCATCATCGACAACTACCCGGCAGGGCAAGAGGAAATTTGCCAGGCGCCCAACCACCCGCAAAAGCCCGAGTGGGGCAAACGCCCGATACCTTTCTCCAAAGAACTCTGGATAGAACGCGAAGACTTCATGGAAACGCCCAGCAAAGGCTATTTCCGCCTGTTCCCCGGCAACACCGTGCGCCTGCGCTATGGTTTTGTCATTAAATGCCTCGGCTGTGACAAGGACGCCGCCGACAACATCCTCGCCGTGCATGCCGAATACCTGCCTGATTCAAAATCCGGCACGCCCGGCGCCGACACCTACAAGGTCAAGGGCAATATTCACTGGTTATCAGCCAAACACGCTTACACCGCCGAAGTGCGCCTCTACGACCGCCTGTTTTCCTGCCCCGCACCGGGCGCTGGCGACCGTGATTTCATCGCCGATCTCAACCCCATGTCGCTTACCATCATTCAGGCGCAACTCGAACCCGCATTGCAAAATGCCAGCGCCGAAGAACACTTTCAGTTCGAACGCCACGGCTATTTTGTCGCCGACCGCATTGATTCAAAACCAGGTGCGCCAGTCTTCAACCGTACCGTCACCTTGAAAGACTCTTGGACAAAAGACGGCAAAACAGGGGGACACTGAGTCCATCTGCATTTTTCAAAAAGCTGGGTTATATTCCTGACATACATCAGTTAGCGGAGTAGTCGATAATGAAATACCTGCTCTCCATATTGTGTTGTTGTGCATTGTCGCCATCGGCCTACGCGCAAAGCGGCAACGGCCTGACCAACATGCTGCGCTCGATAACCGGCGCCATAGGTGGCGAAGCCAAACCTCCGCCCACCACGCAAGCCACCGCGGTGCTTGGCGTACGCGGCATGGATGATGACACCGCCCTGGCCAGTAACACCACCACTGACGAAACCCCATATCTCAAACAACTGGACGCCTGGGCAGTGGGCCGTACCGAAGCCGAAAAGGCCGCGGCGAAGCGTGGACTTGCGGCGCGCAAAGTGACCTATGCAAGCGCGGGGCGGGAGGAAAAATGAGCGCACGACACAAATGCCAATATAGTATACGCAACACTATCGCCATGCTTGCCACGGCCATCGGCACCCTCTGCCCGCCACCCGCTGCGCACGCCCAATCATTTAATCTCAATGCCATTTTTGATACTGCCAAGAGTCTGGCCAAAAGCCAGGAGGTAGGTAGCATGAGCGAAGAGGAAGAAATTGCTGTCGGTAAGGAAGTTGTGTCAGCTACGCTGGGCACTTATCCACCCATCAAAAAAGACCAGCTCCAGCACATGCTGAACCAGGTTGGCGTCTGGGTGGCATTGCAATCATCACGTCCGCACCTGCCCTGGCGCTTTGTCGCCGTCCGCTCCGACAGCATCAATGCCTTCGCCGCACCGGGCGGCACCATCATGGTGACACAAGGCATGCTCAAACTGGTTTCCAATGAGGCAGAACTGGCTTGCGTACTGGGCCATGAAATCGCCCACGTTGACCACCGCCATCACATCAGCGTCATGCAAAAAAGCCTGCTTGTATCGGCCGGCGCCAGCGCACTCAGCATCCAGTCGGGCAAAAATGGCAACGCCGACTACCGTAAACAACTGGTCACCGAGAGCAAGGAAATTTTCACCCGCGGGCTGGACCGCGGTTCAGAGCGGGAAGCCGATGAAGAGGGTGTATTACTCGCGGCGCGGGCTGGCTATGATCCAGCCGCTTGCCTGAATTTCATGCAACGCCTGGCTGGCCTGAAAGCAGATACCGGTCCGCTGGCCGCGCTGTATAAAACCCATCCGTCCGCCAAAGAACGCGCCACTGACATCAACACTGCTTTGGGAAAACTTGACGGGGCATCGCCAGGCGAAGGTGCACGTCCACCACTGAAGTTAGGCTTGGCGCAATAAACGGCTAAAGAATACATAAAAGTTGATTGGCGGGAGGGTAGGATTCTCCATAAATCAGCACTGACCCAATGGTTAAACGCGATATTGTTGACGTCCACCCAGAACTGACCCACTTAGGGGTGTAATTTTCACTCAAATTTGACCCACGCGATTGACTTGCCTGCTCGACGACTGAGCAGGAGAAGAAGGAGTGAGCAACGTGGGCATATTAGCCAAGATACGGCGGATGCATTTCCGCGACGGCATGTCATTGCACGAAGTAGCGAGGCGCACCGGTTTGTCGAGAAACACCCTACGACGCTGGCCACAGCACTACTGGACCGTCTGACCCATCACTACCATATCGTCGAGACCGGCAATGAGTCGTGGCGCTTCAAATCGAGTTCTGCCCGGCTGCAGCCGGGCAGAACTCAATCAACCAAACCGAAAGGAGATGAACCCAACGAAAATATCAACCCGGCGGCAATCGTGTAGCTATACTGCCCGCATAAATGGATCGGGCAGATGTCGATGAAAACCCTGGGTCAGATTTGAGTGGAATTCAACAGCTGTCGGCCATACGCGCCCCCGCCGCCCACCTGACGGTAAACTCTCCGAAGGTTTTTGCTTCAGCCACGCGACGCTTCTGTCGCTGCTTCTCCTGCGAGGGAGACGCTCCCTCGGCAACCGCACGGCGAGCCTCGATGCAACGTTCCCGCGCCTTGGCCAGGGAAATGCCACTTGGCCCGTAGCGCCCGATTGTGAGAGTTTCCCGGCGGCCGTTGAGCCGGTAGTCGTAGCGAAAGGTGATGGTTCCGGCCGGGGAAACAGTGACGTACATCCCGTCCCGGTCGGCCACCTTGTCCTTGTACATGGCTTCCTGAGGCTTGAGGTTTTTCAGCGCGGTATCGGTAAGCATGGCGTTCTCCTGTGCGGGAACGTTTTACCGTCACCCGCGATTCAGACTACACACCCGCTTGAAACCCGCATGAAATCTAGCTCTTCGCCAGAATTTTTACCGTCACACGTCGAAAACGGGCTGACGGTAAAAATTGTAGTACGTCAGGAGGCCTTCTGGCTACCGTCAGACTTACCGTCATCTTGATCCGCTTACCAGCGATTGATGACGATAGTCTTCGATATGTTTTATATTTATTTTCAATAAGTTACATGAATTTATCGATAGATGCCGATAGGCCAAGAAGCCACAGGAATCATTCCCACTCGATTGTCGCCGGTGGCTTGCCGGAAATGTCATACACCACGCGGTTGATGCCGCGCACTTCGTTGATGATGCGGTTGCTGACCTTGCCCAGCAGCGCGTGCGGCAGTTCGGCCCAGCTGGCGGTCATGAAGTCGGTGGTTTCCACCGCGCGCAGCGCGACAACATATTCGTAAGTGCGCCCGTCGCCCATCACGCCGACGCTTTTCACCGGCAGGAAAACCGCGAATGCCTGGCTGGTTTTTTCATACCATCCAGCCGCGCGCAGTTCATCGATGAAAATCGCGTCGGCGCGGCGCAGCAGGCCGGCGAATTCCTGTTTGACTTCACCCAGGATGCGCACGCCCAGCCCAGGGCCGGGGAAGGGATGGCGATACACCATCTCGTGCGGCAGGCCGAGCGCAACGCCCAGTTCGCGCACTTCGTCCTTGAACAATTCGCGTAGCGGTTCGAGTAGCTTGAGCTTGAGTGTCTCAGGCAGGCCGCCAACATTGTGGTGGCTCTTGATGGTGTGGGCTTTTTTGGTTTTTGCGCCGGCCGATTCGATCACGTCCGGGTAGATCGTGCCTTGCGCGAGCCATTTGGCATTGGGCAGTTTTTGCGATTCAGCCTGGAACACTTCGACAAACTCACGGCCGATAATTTTGCGTTTTTGCTCCGGATCGGTCACGCCTTGCAGATGACCCATGAACTGCGCCGCCGCATCGACATGGATGACCTTGACCCCCAGGTGCCGGGAAAAGGTTTCCATCACTTGCTGCGCTTCGTTCAGGCGCAGCAGGCCGTTGTCGACGAACACACAGGTCAGCTGGTCGCCGATGGCGCGATGGATCAGCGCTGCGGCAACGCTGGAATCGACGCCGCCGGAAAGACCGAGGATGACTTCTTCGCCGCCCACCTGCGCGCGTATCGCGGCGACGGCTTCGTCGACATAATCGGGCATGGTCCAGTCGCGGGGGCAACCACAGATGTCATGCACGAAACGGGAGAACATCTCGCGGCCCTTGAGCGTATGCGTCACCTCAGGATGGAACTGCACCGCGTAGAAACCGCGCGCTTCATCGGCCATCGCCGCAATCGGTGTGGATTCGTTGCTGCCGATGACCGTGAATCCGGGCGGCAGTTGGGTGACTTTATCGCCATGGCTCATCCACACATCAAGCAGGCCATGGCCTTCGGCATTGGTGTGGTCTTGCAGGTCGCGGAACAATTTTGAATGTCCGCGGGCGCGCACGGCGGCATAGCCAAATTCGCGCGTGGCGCCGCTTTCCACCGCACCGCCAAGTTGCGCCGCCATGGTCTGCATGCCGTAGCAGATACCCAGCACCGGCACGCCGAGCTTGAAGACAATTTCCGGCGCTTTCCATTCCTCGCCGGTGTACACCGAGTTCGGCCCGCCGGAAAGGATGATGCCGCGCGGGTTGAACTGGCGGATGAATTCTTCGCTGACGTCAAACGAATGCAGTTCGCAATACACCTGCTGCTCGCGCACGCGGCGGGCGATCAGTTGCGCAACCTGGGAACCGAAATCAAGGATGAGGATTTTCTGGTGCATAAAGGCAGGGAAAAGAGAATGGGGAAGGGAGAAGGGAGAAGGGTAAAAGCGACACCCCCTCCTCTCACTTCGCTTAAGGAAACGCTGAACAAGCCACTGCAAAAAGCAGCGACGAATTGAAATCGAGACGAAAACGTGACGGAAATGCCATCTTCATTGGGTAATCGGCCTGTTCGAGGGCGGATAAGGGGACATTCCCCTGGA
>JBAQUE010000081.1:0-23220 GCA_049297315.1 Rugosibacter sp. | reverse complement strand
TTCATGTGGCAAGCTTACTGCAATGTGTGCCTATTGTCACCTGGTGCTCAACTTTGGATCGCACACTGACCTTGCGTCGGTTGGTTTCCTTGTCAACTCTGACGAAACAACTGATGAAGCCCCTGCACAGCAAGAAGGGCCAGGACAGAACCCTGCCCGCTTCGCTGTGGATGCGCTACCAGGCGGTCGAGCAAAAGACGCTCGGCTTTGCAGACCTGAGACTCACGCTTCGCGGGCAGGTCTCTTCGCCGTAGCGATGGTGGTACGCCGCGCAGCCTTAAGTCCGGCCGAAAGAAGTGCAGCGCCGCTTCTGGAAAGTCCCCTGAATGCGGCGCAAAGCAAGGCTTGGCGGTTCGCATGGGCTTCATGTACCCCGCCGCCGCCCGCGCATCAAACGGTAAGCTGCCGGAATCACGAACATCGACAACAGCGGCGCGGTGATCATGCCGCCAACCATGGGGGCCGCGATGCGGCTCATGATTTCCGAGCCGGCGCCACTGCCCAACAGGATGGGCAATAGCCCCGCAAGAATCACCGCCACCGTCATCGCCTTGGGCCGCACGCGCAGCACGGCGCCTTCACGGATGGCGTCGTCAAGCACTGCCGCTGTCAGCGCCATGCCTTTCTCCTGATGCTTCGCAGTCGCCTGTTTCAGGTAGAGCAACATGACCACACCGAATTCTGCGGATACCCCGGCCAGCGCGATAAAGCCCACACCGGTGGCGACAGACAGATGGTAGCCGAGCAGGTAAAGAAACCACACGCCACCGACCAGCGCGAAAGGCAAGGTCGCCATGATCAAGGCCGCTTCATCCAGACGTTTGAAGGTGAGATACAGCAACACAAAAATAATCAGCAAGGTGGCCGGCACCACCAGTTTCAGCCGTGCAGCGGCACGCTCCAGGTATTCAAACTGTCCGGAATAGGCAATGCTGATGCCGGGCGGCAACTTCACCTGGGTGCTGACAGCCGAACGCAGATCGGAGACAACCGAAGCCAAGTCACGGTCGCGCACGTCCACATACACCCAGCCGGAGGGGCGTGCATTCTCGCTTTTGATCATCGGCGGCCCATCGCTGACACTGATGCGCGCCACCGTCCCCAACGTGATCTGCTGGCCCGTGTCCGTAAAAATGGGCAGGTTGCGTAGCCTTTCCAGCGAGTCGCGCAACTCACGTGGGTAACGCACATTGATCGGGTAGCGCGCCAGGCCTTCAACCGTTTCGCCGATATTCTCGCCGCCAATGGCGGAGGCAACAATCATCTGCACGTCCGCAATATTGAGTCCATATCGCGCGGCGGCCAGCCGGTCAATGGTCACATCCACATAGCGCCCGCCGGTCAGGCGTTCAGCCAGCGCCGAACTCACGCCGGGTACGCTTTTGGCCACTTGTTCAATGGCCTGTGTCACCTTGTCAATTTCAGCCAGGCTGCTGCCAGATACCTTGACGCCAATAGGACTCTTGATGCCGGTTGCCAGCATGTCGATGCGATTGCGAATCGGCGGCACCCAGATGTTGGACAAGCCCGGCACCTTGACGGCACGGTCAAGTTCTTCCACCAGCTTTTCGGGTGTCATGCCCGCACGCCACTCTTCACGCGGCTTGAACTGGATTGTCGTCTCGAACATTTCCATCGGCGCCGGGTCGGTGGCCGTCTCAGCCCGCCCGGCCTTGCCAAATACCATTGCCACTTCGGGAACAGTCTTGATCAGCCGATCGGTCTGTTGCAAAAGCTGCGCCGCTTTCGCTGCTGACAAGCCCGGCAAGGCGGATGGCATATACAGCAGGTCGCCCTCATCCAGCGGCGGCATGAATTCGCCGCCAAGACGCGTGATCGGCCACAGTGTGGTCAGCAACACCAGCAGCGCGATCAGCAGTGTTGCCTTGGGATGTTGCAACACTTTATCGAGCAAGGGCTGATATACGCGGATCAGGCCACGATTGAGCGGGTTACGGTTTTCATCGGGGATGCGTCCGCGTATCCAGTAGCCCATCAATACCGGGATCAGCGTCACGGACAGGCCCGCTGCTGCGGCCATCGCATACGTCTTGGTCAGCGCCAGCGGGCCGAACAGGCGGCCTTCCTGCGCTTCCAGCGTAAATACCGGAATGAATGAGAGCGTAATAATCAGCAGGCTGAAAAACAGTGCTGGTCCGACCTCTGCCGCTGCATGGGCGATGACGCGCCAGTGTGCATCGCCGTGCAACTTATCACCGGGGTGCTGGTGCTGCCACGCTTCAATCTGCTTGTGCGCGTTCTCGATCATGACGATAGCCGCATCCACCATCGCCCCGATGGCAATCGCAATCCCGCCAAGCGACATGATGTTCGCATTAACGCCCTGGTAGCGCATCACGATGAAGGCGCTCATCACGCCCAGTGGCAAGGCCACGATGGCGACCAGGGCCGAGCGCAAGTGCCACAGGAAGATAGCGCACACCAGCGCCACCACGATGAACTCTTCGCGCAGCTTGTGGCTCAGGTTATCAATGGCGCGTGTAATGAGCTGGCTGCGGTCATAGGTGGTGACAATCTCGACGCCGGGCGGCAGGCTTTTTTTCAGCTCGGCCAGTTTTGTCTTGACGGCGGCAATCGTTGCCTGCGCATTCTTGCCGGAACGCAGAATGACCACACCACCCACCACTTCACCCTGGCCATTGAGTTCGGCGATCCCGCGCCGCATTTCCGGCCCCAACTGGATGCTGGCGACATCGCCCAGCTTGATGGGTATGCCGCTTGCCGACACCGAGAGCGGGATATTGCGGAAGTCGTCCAGCGATTGCAGATAACCGGAAGCGCGCACCATGTATTCGGTTTCAGCCATTTCCAGCACCGAGCCACCGGTCTCCTGATTGGCCTTCTGAATCGCCTCGATTACCCTGGCCTGGGGAATGCGATAGGCCGCCAGCTTGATCGGGTCCAGCACGACCTGATATTGCTTGACCATGCCGCCGATGGTGGCGACTTCGGAGACATTGGCGAGGCTTTTCAGTTCGTATTTGAGGAACCAGTCTTGCAGGCTGCGCAGTTGGGCGAGGTCATGCTGTCCGGTTTTGTCGATCAGGGCATATTCATAAATCCAGCCCACACCCGTGGCATCCGGCCCGAGGGATGCCTTGGCCGATGTGGGCAAGCGACCTTGCACCTGGTTCAGGTATTCGAGCACACGCGAACGTGCCCAGTACAAATCAGTGCCATCCTCAAATAAAACATAGACGAAGGAATCGCCAAAGAAGGAATAGCCGCGCACGGTCTTCGCGCCGGGCACCGACAGCATTGTGGTCGCCAGTGGATAAGTCACCTGGTTCTCGACGATCTGCGGCGCTTGCCCCGGATAACTGGTGCGGATGATGACCTGAACATCCGAGAGATCAGGCAAGGCATCGACCGGCGTATTCTTCACTGCCCAGATACCCCATGCCGTCAGAAAAAGCGTAGCGAGCAGGACCAGAATACGGTTGCTGATTGACCAGCGGATGAGTTGTTCGATCATGGTTCATCTCCGACGGTATGGCTGTCATGATCTTCACCATCCATGCGCGCCACAATGCCCTTGAGACTGGCTTCGGAGTCGATCAGGAATTGGCCGGAGACCACGATGTTCTGACCTTCTTGCAGTCCTTCCAGCACCACGACTTTGCCATCGCCTTCTTGTCCGAGCTTGACCTCGACAGGCTGAAAGCGGCCACCCTTGATCGCCACCAGCACCACATTGCGCTTGCCTGTACGGATGACTGCTTCGCTTGGAATCAGCAGCATCGAAACGCTTCTGGCCGCACCCAGCCGCACTTGCGCAAACATGCCGGGCTTGATGCGCCCATCGCGATTAGGCACTTCGATACGCACGCGCAGGGTGCGGCTTTCCCTATCGGCTTCTGGCAACAAAGCAGCAACTTTGCCCGTAAATTTTTCACCCGGATAGGCGGCCAGACTAGCGCTGATACGCCTGCCAACAGCGACTTGAGCAGCCTGCACTTCAGGTATCGCCGCTTCAATCCATACGGGATCAAGACCATTGATTTGCGCCAGTGTGGCCCCTGGCGCAACGGCCATGCCGGTACGCGCCTCCAGTGTCTGGACCAAGCCGCTGATGGGTGCAGTGATGGTGACGATGGCATGCGCCTGTCCGGATTTTTCCACCTGGGCGATCAGGCCGGATGACATGCCCAATGAGCGTAAACGTTCGCGCACCGATTGAACCAGTCCTTGATCACCAGTCTTTAATATCGCAAGGAATTCGTTTTGGGCGCCTGTCCATTCCGGCGTCAGCAGGTCCACCAGCGGCGCACCCCTTGCAATCACATCACCCGGCGCTCGCGCATAAACTTGCTCGACAAAACCACCCGTGCGCGCCTGCACAATCGCCACTTGCCGGTTGTTGAGCTGGACGTTGGCTGCAAAATCCAATGGGCTAGCCAATGCGCCACGCGTGACCGGCGTCGTGCGAACGCCGAGATTTTGCACAATGCGCGGGTCAATCCTGACGCCTGCCGTATCGCCATCCGGATTTGCAGAATCGTCGGCGTATTGCGGCACCAGTTGCATATCCATGAACGGCGACTTGCCCGGCTTGTCAAAATGCTGGTCAGGCATCATCGGGTCGAACCAATACAGCACCTTGCGCTCAGCCGTAACAGGTTTTTCTACAGGTTTCGCCATCCCGGTTTTATCAGCGTGTTGTGACGTAGCAAACCAGTAACCAATGCCGCCACTCATAGCGGACAAAACACACGCCAACACAACAATCTTGAAAGTGTTCCTGTTCATGGCATGGCCTCCCCGTAGGCGAAATGCAGTTGTGCCGCGATCACGGCATGCTGGGCTTGCAGTTCGATGATCTTGAGCCGCTGGTCAATCAGTTCCCGGCGGGCAGCGAGCAGGTTGGTGAGGTCACTTTTACCTGCCTGGTAGCTGGCGGTTTGCAGATCAACTTTTTCCCGCGCCAGCGGCAATGCCGTTTGCCCGGCGCGTTCGAGTTGCCGCGTCAGCGCGGCGTAGTCGGCCAGATCATTCTCGAGCTGGTTGGCGTGGTCGCGCAGCATGACTTCGCGCTCTGCTGCAATCCTTGTGAGCTCTTGTTGCCTGGCAGCGATTATTGGGTCTTGCCGACGGGCAGTCGCAACAGGCAAGTCGAACGTGAATTGCACCGAGATCATGTCGCTATATTGTGGCGCGCGCTTCTGGTAGGCCAGTTCGACACCCCAGTCAGATTGTTTCATCGCATCCGCCTCATGCACTTCCGCTTCCGCCTTGCGGGTTTCCGCAGAAAACATCTGCAATTCAGGGTGCCGGTCAAGTTGGTGGCGCAGGTGTCCGGCATCGACTGACAGCAAGGGGGGCTCACCAATCAGTGGCTCGCTGGCTGCCGTGCCAACGAAGCGGCGCAGCGCGGCACGGGCTTTGGCCAAGTTGCTGGCGAGATCATCTCGACGGTCGGCGAGCTGCACCGCCTCCTGCTGCGGCAAAACGGCATCTACAGCCGGACTGCGGCTACCGCTGACTTGAGCCTTGACGGCGTCAGCCAGGATCTTGTTTTCCTGATCCAGTTCGTCGAACAACGCAAACTTGCGCTCCACGTAATAGACATTGAGCCAGGCAATGGCGGTATCGCGCCGCACCTGCAAACGTGTGATTTGGCGCTGCGCCGAGGCGACATCAATGCTGGCTGCCGCCACCGCTTCACGCGCCTTGCGCTTGTCGGCATTCGGCACTTCCTGCATGAGACCGATCTTCTGCATGGTCATGAAGTCGCGGTTAAGCTGGCCGCGGTCCGCGCCCGTGACGGGGAGATTATCAATACCGACGAACAGCTTGGGGTCGGGCAGCGCGCCCGCCGGAATGGCCGACGACTGGGCGGCGTTGATCTGCGCGGTGTTGGCCGCAAGACCCGGCGACTGGCGCTCGGCAAGATCGAGCGCCGCCGTAAAGCTCAATGGTGCGGCATGGGCCACACCGAGCAGCATGGCCAGCGATAACGGCCATACGCAATGATTCCAATAGGGAAACATATTCCAACTCCTTGGCTTGATGGCGTGCGGGGTTACAGGCGCACGCGAATGGCCGCGCGGCTATGCCGCACCGGCCGACGAATCAGCAGGAATCAGAGAAAGCGCGGGGGACGCCACAACCCGGCCGGGTCGTGCGAAGAAATAAATGTGTTGGGATGCGCCACAAAAAGCTGCCCGGCAGGTGGCAAGGAAGGTACCGTGGCAAAGAAGGAAACCGAAAGATAGGGAACCGAACAAATTTTGCAGGCTTGGCCTGGCTTGCACGGATTCGAGGATTCCGGATTGCTGGTGGTGGATTTACCTGTGTCACAGCAATCGTGCTCCGCCGGCGCCGACATGCTGGTTTTGTCCTGCATCGGACAATGGCTCATCGTTATTTCCATGACAGCCGCTGACGATGCCGCCAAAGGCATCGCCAAGGCAAGCATGAATACCAGCAGAAGACGCAGCAGCCTCATCGGATGATTACCAAAGCTTCCACCATGGCTCGGGGCGATTCAACCCGCGTTCATAATATTTGCTCTTCGGAAAATTCTTGCGCATCACGCGCTCGGCATCATCGCGCAGATCATTCATGCCCAGCAAGTCATAACCCTTGACCATGATGAATAATGCTTCCTCGTTGGCCGGCGCATCAGGATAGGTCTTGATCGAAGACTGGGCGCGGTTGACCGCCGCGACATAGGCCCCGCGCTTCATGTAATAAACAGCGACATGCACCTCATGCGAGGCTAGCGCATTGACCAGATAGTTCATGCGCAGCGTCGCGTCCGGAGTATAACGGCTCTCCGGGTAACGCGTTACCAGTGTCTTGAAGGCGTCAAACGAATCAGCCGCCGCCTTGGGGTCGCGTTCAGTCAAGTCCTGCATGCTGATTTTCCCCAGCAGGCCCAGGTCTTCGTTGAAATTGACCAGGCCTTTCAGGTAATACGCATAATCCACATTGGGATGGTTCGGGTGCAGGCGGATGAACCGGTCACATGCAGCGATCGCCGAGGCTGGTTCTTCTTTCTTGTAATACGCATAGGCTACTTCCAGCTGCGCCTGCTGGGCATATTGTCCATAGGGGAAGCGCGCCTCAAGCTTTTCGAAATACTTGACGCCTGCCTCATAATTGCCGCCGCGAACCGCGTCTTTTGCCTCTGTATAGAGCTTGCTTGCAGACCATTTGGCTGTTTCGTCAATTTCTTTGGGCAGTCCGCCGCATCCTGCGAGAAAGATGGCGCAAAACAGCGCAACCGAAAAGGGTGTTCGCAGGATTGCCGCTAAACTACGCATGATGAGTGATGCCTCGCAAAAAAATTCGGCTGATTATAGCCCAGCCCCCACACCGCCCCAGGCGCTGGAGATTCCACAGGACTACGTCGGCATGCGCTTTGATGCGGCATTGGCCAAACTGTATCCCGAGCATTCGCGCAGCCGCCTGCAGGAGTGGTTGAAAGCCGGCCTGATCCAATTGGATGGCGCAGCGGCGGAAGGCAAAAGCCGTGTGCTGGGGGGCGAGCGTATCGTCTTTTCGGCGGACATGGGCGGCATCCTGCAAGCGCACGACCATGCGGCTGAAGACATCGCACTGAACATCGTGTTTGAAGACGATGCGCTACTCGTGATCGACAAGCCTGCCGGGCTGGTGGTGCATCCTGGTGCTGGCAACGCCAGTGGCACCCTGCTGAATGCCTTGCTGCACCACGCACCGCAGCTCGCCGGGATACCGCGCGCAGGCATTGTGCATCGCCTGGACAAGGACACCAGCGGCCTGCTGGTCGTCGCCAAAACCCTCACCGCGCAAACCGACCTGGTGCGCCAGTTGCAGGCGCGCACGGTAAAACGCCATTATCTGGCGTTGGCGCTTGGGGCCATTGATCTCGGCGGCACGATCGATGCGCCGCTGGGCCGCCATCCTGTCCATCGCACCAAAATGGCGGTGGTGCGGGGCGATAACAATCGTGGCAGGGAGGCACGCACGCACTATCTGGTGCGCGAACGCTTCGCCAAAGCCACGCTGCTGGAATGCCGCTTGGAGACAGGACGCACGCATCAGATTCGCGTGCATCTCGCCTCGCGCGGGAACCCGCTGGCTGGCGACCCGGTCTATGGCAAGACGTGCAGTGGTGACGCGCGGCTCGATGCTTTCAAACGGCAGGCCCTGCATGCCTGGCGCTTGGCGCTGGTGCATCCGGTCAGCAGGATTGAGGTGTCCTGGGAGTCGCCATTGCCTGCCGATTTCGCCCATCTGCTCGAAGCACTGCGTGGAGAAACAGCGCCATGAATAATCTCATCATTCCCGACTGGCCCGCACCGGCTGGCGTCCATGCTTTGGTGACCACGCGCCAGGGTGGTGTCAGCACGGGGCCATGGACGGGTTTCAATCTGGCTGCGCATGTCGGCGATGACGCGACGGCGGTGACTGCCAATCGCGCCCTGTTGCGGCAAAGCCTGCCAGCCGAGCCGCCGTGGCTCACGCAAGTGCATGGCACGCTGTGCGTCGATGCCGCAAAAGCGCAGTCCGGGGTCGAGGCGGACGCCAGCTGCGCACGTCAGCGCGGCGTGGTTTGCGCCGTGCTCACCGCCGACTGCTTGCCGGTGCTGCTGTGCGATGACAAAGCCAGCGTGGTCAGCGCCGTGCATGCCGGCTGGCGCGGGCTGGCCGATGGCGTGATCGAAGCCAGCGTCGCGGCGATGAGGCTTCCCGGCGAGCGGCTGATGGCCTGGCTCGGCCCGGCGATAGGCCCGATGGCGTTTGAAGTCGGCGCGGATGTGCGCGATGCGTTTCTGGCGCGCGATGCGCAGGCTGCGCAAGCGTTCACACCACTGTCTGAAGGCAAATGGTTGTGCAACATCTATCAACTCGCCCATCAGCGGCTCAATGCGCTGAATATCCACCGTATCGCCAGCGCCGACTTTTGCACGGTGCGCGACATCGACCGCTTCTATTCCTTCCGCCGCGACGGCGTCACCGGGCGCATGGCCAGTTGCATCTGGCTGGAATAAATTGCGCGCCGAATCCCCTTTGTCCCCGGTTTCCGCCGCCGTCCCCTTCACCGGCCTCACGCCGGAATGCATTCTGGATGCGCTGGAAAGCATCGGCTTCCGCTGCGATGGCAGCTTGATGGCGCTCAACAGTTATGAAAACCGGGTCTGGCAAATCGGCATTGACGACAGCGCGCCGCTGATCGCCAAGTTCTACCGGCCGGGACGCTGGTCTGACGCGCAAATCGCCGAAGAACATGCATTTGTCGCCGCCATGCTGGAAGCCGAGCTACCCGTCGTCGCGCCGCTGGTCATTGATGGGCAATCGCTGTTCACGCATGTCGCCCCGGAATCGGATTCCATTTTCCGCTTCGCGGTCTATCCCCGCCAGGGCGGCCGCGCGCCGGAATTCGACAACCTGCAAGTGCTCGAATGGATGGGCCGCCTGATGGCGCGCATTCACGTGATCGGTGAACGCGAACCCTTTGTGCTGCGCGAAACGCTGGATATTCACAGCTTTGGCTTCGAGCCGCGCGACTGGCTGCTGGAGAGCCGGATGCTGCCACCGGAAATCGAACCCATCTGGCAAGGCGTGGCCGACCAGGCGCTGGAAGGCGTGCAACACTGTTTCGATCGCGCTGGCCAGGTGCAGCAACTCCGTCTGCATGGCGATTGCCACGCCGGCAACGTGTTGTGGACACCCGGCGAACTGGACAAATCCGGCGGCCCGCATTTCGTTGACTTCGACGACGCCCGCATGGGACCGGCGATCCAGGATTTGTGGATGCTGCTGTCGGGCACTCCCGAGGAAATGGGGCAGCAGTTCAGGCATGTGCTGGCCGGCTATGAAATGTTCCGCGAATTCGATGATCGTGAACTGCATCTGATCGAAGCGCTGCGTACGCTGCGCCTGTTGCATCATTCCGCCTGGCTGGCGCGGCGCTGGGATGACCCAGCATTCCCGGCCGCCTTCCCGTGGTTTGCCACCCACCGTTATTGGGAAGAACGCATCCTCGAACTGCGCGAGCAAATCGCCCGCATGCAGGAACCTGCACTGAACATGCGCTGAACATGAATTGACACCGGAAAAAGGAAACCAACCATGCGCGAATCTAAAGTGAAATGCCTGAGCACCGCCGGATTCCACCAGATGGCCTACGTCGAATGGGGCGTTGCGGACAATCCTCAAGTGCTGGTCTGTGTGCACGGCCTGACACGCAACGGGCGTGATTTTGATTTTCTCGCCCAGGCGCTGGCCGCTGATTACCGGGTGGTTTGCCCCGATATCGTCGGCCGTGGCAAAAGCGACTGGTTAAGCAACAAGTCGCTTTACGTGATGCCGCAATACTGCGCTGACCTGACCACCCTACTGGCGCGGCTGAACGTGGAAACCGTCGACTGGCTTGGCACCTCGATGGGCGGCCTGATCGGCATGGCGCTCGCCGCGCAACCCGGCAGCCCGATCCGCCGGTTGATATTGAATGATGCCGGTCCCGTCGTCAGCGCCGTCTCACTGGCGCGCATCGGCGACTATCTCGGCTCGCCACCGCGCTTTGACAGCATCGAACAGGCTGAAGCCTATGTGCGCGCCGTATCCGCCCCATTCGGCCCGCACACCGATGCGCAATGGCGGCACCTGACCGTGCATGCCGTGCGCGAAGCGGCGGACGGCAAGATCGAATTCTGCTACGACCCCGGCATCGCACAAGTCTACCAACAGGGGCAGCAACTCAGCGGTGGCAAAGACGTCGAACTCTGGCCGCTGTTCGACGCCATTACCTGCCCCACCCTGATGCTGCGCGGTGAACAATCCGACCTGCTGGCACCACAAACCGCACAAGCCATGACCCAGCGCGGCCCACGTGCGCAACTCGTCGAAATTCCCGGCGTCGGCCATGCGCCGACCTTGATGGATGAAGCGCAAATCGCCCCTGTGAGAAACTTTCTGCTTCAGGAGTAAGCCAAGCGGGCTCAAATACAATGCCAGTTCGCCGTCCCATCAGCGCCGACTTTTCAGTTAGCCGCCAATGTATGTGCTGCACGCCAGCGCAGGTATAGCCGCAACTGGCGCCAGTCTTCTGCGGCAAGACTGTCAGCCAGCAAGGGCAGTGCGGCGAGCCGGCCGTTTTGCCGGTATAGCAACACGGTCATGAACGGCAGCACAGTGGTATGGCGATGCAATGCCATCGCGCTCGCCGCGCCATCAGAACTAATCTTTTCGAGGCGGCCATCGCCATGCAAAATCAAGGCCGTCACAGGCGTCAGGCGATGCTGATGCAGCAAGGAAACAGCAACCAGCGCCAGCAGTAGCCAGCCCAATCCACCGGGGATGTCGGCGCGCAGCACGGCAAAAGCGGCGATGCCGTGCGCCAGCCACTGCGCGAGCAGCAGACGGCGTGATCGGTGGAGCGGGATGCGCAGGGCGGGAGTGGCAACCGTGGCCGGCTTCATCGCCGCCACTGCTTACACGCGGCGGAAAATCAGGGTGCCGTTGGTGCCCCCAAAGCCAAAGTTGTTTTTCATCGCGACGTCGATTTTCATCGGCCGCGCGACGTTGGCGCAGTAGTCAAGATCGCACTCCGGGTCTTGTTCGAAGATGTTGATCGTCGGCGGGCTGATCTGGTGATGAACCGCCAGAACAGTAACCACTGATTCAAATCCCCCTGCCCCGCCCAGCAAGTGGCCGGTCATGGATTTGGTGGAATTGACCACCAGTTGCTTAGCAATGTCGACGCCAAATGCCAATTTGATGGCTTCGGTTTCATTCTTGTCGCCCAGCGGAGTGGATGTGCCGTGGGCGTTCAGGTACTGCACATCGCCGGGATTGACGCCGGCGTTTTTCATCGCATTGAGCATGCTGCGGCGGGGGCCGTCGGTATCCGGCGCAGTCATGTGGAAGGCGTCGCCACTCATGCCAAAGCCGGTAAGTTCGGCATAGATTTTCGCGCCGCGCCGCCTGGCATGTTCGTACTCTTCCAGCACCATGACGCCAGCGCCTTCACCGAGCACAAAACCATCCCTGTCCTTGTCCCATGGCCGGCTCGCGGTGGCGGGATCGTCATTGCGCGTGGATAGCGCCTTGGCCGAGGCAAACCCGCCAATGGCCAGCGGCGTCACCGAAGATTCGGCGCCACCGCAGATCATCACGTCGGCATCGCCATATTCGATCAGCCGCGCCGACAGGCCAATGGCATGCAGGCCGCTGGAGCAGGCGGTGACGACGGAAAGATTCGGCCCCTTGACGCCGAGCGTGATCGACAGGTTGCCCGAGATCATGTTGATGATGGTGCTGGGGATGAAGAAGGGCGATACCTTGCGCGCCCCACCGGCAAGAAAATCATTATGGGTTTCTTCAATCAGCGGCAAGCCACCAATGCCGGAACCGATGTTCACCCCGATGCGGTCAGCATTTTCAGCGGTTACTTCCAGTCCGGAATCACGCATCGCCTGGATGCCCGCCGCCATGCCGTAATGGATGAAAACATCCATGCGGCGGGCTTCCTTGGCGGACAAATAAGTGGTGACATCAAAATCCTTCACCTCGCCGGCGATGCGCGCCGTGATGGCTGACGCATCGAAACGGGTGATCGTCCTGATGCCGGATTTTCCGGCAATCAGGTTTTCCCAAGCTTCGGCAACAGAATTACCTACCGGCGAGACAAGCCCCAGCCCGGTGACGACTACACGGCGTCGCGACACGAATAGCTCCGCAAATGAATGGAAATAAAGAATTGCTCCCGAGCTACGCCTACGGCCGGAGACTTACTTCTTGAGATGGCCATTAACGTAGTCAATAGCCTGTTGCACGCTGGTGATTTTTTCCGCGTCCTCATCGGGAATTTCGCACTCGAACTCTTCTTCCAGCGCCATCACCAGTTCAACGGTGTCAAGGGAATCCGCTCCCAGGTCTTCGACGAATGAAGATTCATTCTTGATGTCCGCTTCATTCACGCCCAGTTGCTCGGCGACGATCTTCTTGACGCGTTGTTCGATGTTGTCCATCTTAAAACTCCTTCCCTGATTGATCGGGTATTGAAAAACCTGCCTAGTTTACCAAAAATGGCTGACTCTCTTGGAGAAATCAGGCCATATACATCCCGCCATTCACATTCAGCGTGCTGCCTGTAATGTATCCGGCGCGCGGCGACGCGAGAAATGCCACGGCCGCCGCGATTTCCTCAGGCCGTCCGAGACGGCCCAGGGGAATCTTGTTGAGCAATGCCTCGCGCTGCGCTTCCGGCAAGGCGCGCGTCATGTCGGTGTCGATGAATCCGGGCGCAACGCAATTCACGGTGATGTTGCGGCTGCCCAATTCATGCGCCAGCGCCCGGCTCATGCCGGCGACGCCGGCTTTGGCCGCGGCATAGTTGGCCTGCCCCGGATTGCCGGCTTCACCCACCACGGAAGTGATGTTGATGATGCGCCCGAAACGCGCCTTCATCATGCCGCGCATGACCAGTTTAGACAGCCGGAACACGGCCTTGAGGTTGGTGTCGATAACCGCATCCCATTCATCGTCTTTCATGCGTAGCGCCAGATTATCTCGGGTAATCCCGGCATTGTTGACGAGCACCGAAATGCCGCCAAATTTGCTTTCGACCTCACCAAGCAGCGCTTCACAGGCAACCGCATCGGTGACATCGAGCGCAAACCCCAATCCGGCAATGGATGCGGCGTCCAATGCCTTCTGGATTTCGGCCGCACCCGCTGGTGAAGTGGCGGTACCGATGACCGTGGCGCCCTGCGCGCCAAGCTCCAACGCAATGGCCCGTCCCAGGCCGCGCGAGGCGCCGGTGACCAGCGCGATTTGTCCTTGCAACAAACTCATATCAATTTTCCTTTACCAGCGCCAGCGCAGCCTCAAGTCCCGCCAGGTCAGCCATGGCCAGACCGGTCAGACCATCTGCGCAGCGTTTCGCCAAGCCGGACAATACCTTGCCCGGACCGCACTCGATGACATGGGTCACGCCAGCCGCCTGCATCGCCTGCATGGTCTCGACCCAGCGCACGGGGGCGGCGGCCTGGCGTACCAAGGCATTCTTGATGGCTTCGGGGTCACTCAGCCGGGCGACATCCACATTATTCACTACCGGGATTTGCGGTACAGAAAACTTCACATCCGCCAGGCGGATGTGAAGTTTTTCTGCTGCGGGCAGCATCAACGAGCAATGGAAAGGCGCAGAAACCGGCAGCATCAAGGCGCGTTTTGCACCCTTGGCCTTGACGGCCTCGGCCGCACGTTCGACGGCTGCCTTGTGGCCGGCAATCACCGTCTGTTTGGGTTCATTGAAATTCACCGCCTGCACGACCTGTCCCTGGGCTGACTCAGCGCAAGCCTCAATGACCGCCGTCGCATCCAGGCCGAGAATGGCCGCCATCGCCCCTGCGCCGGCAGGCGCCGCGTCCTGCATGGCGCGGGCGCGCAACTCAACCAGCGGCACGGCATCCTTGAGCTGCAACACGCCAGCGGCGACCAGCGCCGAATACTCACCCAGGCTGTGGCCAGCCATCAACGCCGGCTGCGGGCCGCCCTTTTCCAGCCACAGCCGATAAACGGCAATGCCGGCAGTCAGCATCAAGGGCTGGGTGTTGACTGTCTGGTTCAAGGCTTCAGCCGGACCTTCGGTGACCAGTTGCCAGAGGTCGCGGCCCAATGCCGCCGAAGCCTCATCAAAAGTGGCGCGCACAATAGCCGTATCACCATATTGGCCCATCATGCCCAATGACTGCGAACCCTGGCCAGGGAAAACCAATGCAAATTTCATAAGCAATATTGGGGAATGCCCGGAGTCAGAAAGTAAGGAGCGCCGCGCCCCAAGTAAAGCCGCCACCCACGCCTTCCAGCAGCAGATGCTGGCCAGGCTTGATTTGTCCGTTGCGCACCGCTTCATCCAGCGCCAGCGGGATGGACGCGGCTGAGGTATTGCCGTGATGATCTACCGTGACAATGCATTTTTCCGGTGGCAGGCCGAGTTTCTTCGCAGTGGCCTGCATGATGCGCACATTCGCCTGGTGCGGAATCAACCAGTCGATGTCGGCCACATCCATGTGGGCCATGGCCAGCACTTCATGCCCGACATCCGTCAGCACCTTGACCGCAAACTTGAACACTGCCTGTCCGTCCATGCGCAAAAACGGGTCGCCCGTCACCTGGCCGCCACTGACCTGGCCAGGCACGGAAAGAATGCCGTGCTGGCTGCCATCCGCATGCAGCGCCGTGGCCAGCACACCGGGTTTGTCTGCCGCTTCCAGGACCACGGCGCCCGCACCGTCACCGAACAGCACGCAGGTACCGCGATCGGTCCAATCCATGATGCGCGAGAAGACCTCGGCGCCGACGATCAAGGCGCATTTATGCGAGCCGGAACGGATGAATTTTTCCGCCACGCCCAGCGCGTAGACGAAACCACTGCACACGGCCTGCACATCAAAGGCCGGCGCGCCATGCGTCATGCCCAGCTTGCTTTGCAGCAGCGCCGCCGTGCTAGGGAAAATGTAGTCGGGCGTTGATGTGGCGACAATGAGCAGATCCACTTCGCTGGCCTTGCGCCCTGCGGCGGTCAGCGCCTGCTGGCTGGCGCGCAAGGCGAGGTCACTGCTGCTGACGCCGGGTGCGGCGAGATGACGGCTGCGGATCCCCGTGCGTTCGATAATCCAGTCGTCGGATGAAGCCAGCCCGTGCGTATCAATCAGAGCCTGGTTGCCAATCGGCTCACCGGGCAGATAACTGCCCGTTCCAGTGATGCGTGTATGAATCATTGTTGTTTCTATTATCCTCAGTCGCAAAGAGTCGGCGCTGGCGACACGGCGGCCATGCGTGCGGCAATTTTTTCAGGCAGCTTCTGGCGCGCCATCTCCGCGGCCCGCTCCAGCGCAGAACGAAAAGCCAACTGGTCGGCCGAGCCATGGCTTTTGACCACGATGCCTTTCAAGCCCAGCAGGCTCGCGCCATTATAACGACGGTGATCAAAACGGCGGCGGAAGGATTTCAGCACCGGCAGGGCGACCAGCGCCGCCAGCTTCCTGAGCCAGGTGCGCGAAAACTCATCCTTCAAAGCGTTGGCGATCATTTGCGCGAGCCCTTCGGATGCCTTCAAAGCCACATTGCCGACAAAACCATCGCACACCACGACATCCGTGACGCCCTTGAAAATGTCATTGCCTTCGACATTCCCATAAAAATTCAGGTCGCTCTGGCGCAGCAACTCACCTGCACGCTTGACGGTCTCATTGCCTTTGATGGCTTCCTCGCCGATATTCAGCAAACCGACGCTCGGCCGTTCCTTGTGCTCCAGGGCGGACACCAGCATCGCGCCCATGATGCCAAACTGCAACAGATGCTCCGGGCTGCAATCGACATTCGCACCGAGGTCAAGCACATAAGTGCTGCCGCGCTGGGAAGGAAGAATCGTGCAGATGGCCGGACGGTCTATGCCAGGCAGGGTTTTCAGCACAAAGCGCGATATCGCCATCAGCGCGCCGGTATTCCCGGCGGAAATGGCGGCGTGGGCTTGCCCCTCCTTGACCAGGTCGACCGCCACGCGCATGGATGAATCCTTCTTTCCGCGCAGCGCATTGGCGACGGCCTCATCCATCTCGACAATTTCCGCCGCATGACGAATGGAAACGCGCGCACCGAATTCGGCGGTAACCTTTTCCACATACGGGCGCAACAACGCCTCACGCCCGACCAGAATGACCGCGCACGTCACATCCTTGCGCAGGAATTCAAATGCCGCGGGCACGGTGACCGCCGGGCCATGGTCGCCGCCCATGCAGTCCACTGCAATGGTAATCACCATTTATTCAGGCTTCCTGACAAGAAAATGGCTGGACACGTCAGACGCATCCAGCCTGAATCCTATGGGGAAACCGGTCAGCCTTTGGCCTTGATGACTTTTTTGCCCTGATAGACGCCGGAAGGCGAAATATGATGACGCAGGTGAACCTCGCCCGTCGTCGCCTCAACAGCTATTGGGGGCGCGGTCAAAAAATCATGGGCGCGATGCATGCCACGTTTGGAAGGGGACTTCTTGTTTTGCTGAACGGCCATTTGATGCTCCTTGTTTCAATGTTTTTTCAACGCGGCAAGCGCCGCAAACGACGATAATCCAAACCCATTTCCGGCCACCAGAGGCAATTCGCATTGTCCATGCAGTGGCGCGATGGGCAGCGCCAGCAACACTTCATCCTCAATCAACGACAACACATCCAAAGCCTGGTCTGCGGCAATGGCGTCTGCTTTATCGTCAATCAGCTCATCGTCCGGCCAGACTTCACCAGGCGCGATTAGCTGTAGCACACCGTCAATGTCCAAGGGCAAATCCACGCCCTCCAGGCAACGCTGACACTGCACCACCACATTGCCCTGAACTACCAGATGCAACCAGGACTTGCCTTCTTCATCCTGCCACCCGCGCAGCCTGACCCCAAGGGAACCACGCTGCTCCAGCAACCCGTCCGCCAACCTCGGCAGATGAGCCAATGGCGCGGCGCCTTCGATGACACGGCCACCCTGCGCAAACGCCAGACTATCGATAACAGTCGGCGCAAAAGGCGGCAGCCCGGCAACAGGCAATACCAAAGGCATGTCGGAAATTTCGTGCGGCATAACTGACGAATGTTATCATGCCCGCCCCCTTCTTTTCAAGTCAGAAACATGGTTCAACGCATTATCCTCGCCTCAACGTCGACTTTTCGCCGTGAGCTCTTGAACCGCCTGCAACTCCCTTTTGTCGCCATCGCGCCAGATGCTGACGAGTCCATGCTGCCTGATGAACTGCCTGCGGCCACGGCCATGCGCCTGGCGCAAACCAAGGCCGAGATGGCCGCCAAGGACTTTCCGGATGCCTTGATCATTGGCGCCGACCAGGTTGCCGCCTGTGGCAAGCAACGCTTTGGCAAGCCGGGCACACGCCAAAATGCCTGGCAACAGCTCCGCCAGATGCGCGGGCAGGAAATCATTTTTCATACCGGGCTCTGCGTCCTCAACAGTACAACCGGCCGCGCCCAGGTGCAATGCATCCCCAGCCAGGTCGGCCTGCGTGACTTGACAGATGCCGAAATCGAAGCTTATTTGGACAAGGAAGATGCGCTCAACTGTGCGGGCAGCGCCAAGTCGGAAGGCCTGGGTATATCATTGTTGCGCTACCAGCGTGGCGACGACCCCACCGCGCTGGTTGGCCTGCCGTTGATTGCCCTGTGCGACATGCTGCGCGCCGAAGGTGTGGCGCTGCCTTGATGCGCCATCCATGGCCGGAACACTTTATCTGCTGCCGGTAACGCTCGGCGACACCGCGTGGCAAATCTTCCTGCCGCCGGCCACGCGCGAAACCGCCTGCCGCCTGACCCATTTCGTTGCCGAAAATGCAAAGACGGCGCGCACGGAGCTCAAGCGCATCGGGCATCCCATTGCCTTGCGTGAATTAACGATCGCGCAATTGCCCGAAAAACCCACGGCTGCAGAAATTGGGCAACTGCTGCAACCGCTCATCACCGGGCAGGATATCGGCCTGATGTCAGAAGCCGGTTGCCCTGCGGTGGCCGACCCCGGCGCATTGCTGGTGCGGCGGGCGCATGAACTGGGCATCGCCGTGAAGCCGCTGGTCGGCCCGTCCTCATTACTACTCGCCCTGATGGCTTCCGGGTTGGATGGCCAGCATTTTGCGTTTCATGGCTATCTGCCCGCGCGCGAACCTGAGCGCAGCCAACGCATCATCACGCTCGAAAAAGAGTCGGCACAGCATCGGCAAACGCAGATCTTCATTGAAACACCCTATCGCAACCTCGCCCTGTTCACTGCCCTGCTCGCCACTGCACGGCCCAAAACCCGGCTCTGTCTTGCCACTGACCTGACACTGGCGGATGAATCCATCGTCACGCACCGCGTGCTGGACTGGCAAAAGCTGCCGCTACCGCCAATCGACAAGCGGCCGACAGTCTTTCTGCTGCTGGCTGATTAGATGGTATTGCGACAGGCCGCAATCTTGTCGTCATATGCCTATTCGCAGTATATGCAAGTTCAGAATCTCTATTCGTCAGGGTTGGGTTGGTGTTGTGCGAGAAACCTCAGCATCACCTTGCTGGGGATAAGGTGCGGCCGGCTCAAATTCCGCCGGCGGGATCCCGTTGTTGGCGGAATCGCCGTAAGGCTCAAAATCATATGGTTCAGGAATGATCGACTCAAGCATTTGATCCAGCTTTGGAGCACCGCGGCTGACCGGGATGGGCATATAGCGATGCGCCATCGCCACTTCAGATACCCGTGGCCAATCAATCCCGAGTTGCGTCGGTGCACTCGAAAAATGGGTGCTCTGATAGTAAAGCAATGCCTCATCTGCACGGCTTGCGGGTGAGAGTTCGTTCGGATATTCACCCACCAGTTCGGATGAACTCAGGTACAACACGCCGTCCCGCAGACCAACCGTATGGGGCTGATCTATGAAGCGTACCGGCGTTCCAACCTTGACGCGTGAAAACAGATACGCCGCATCTTCAGGGTAGAGATGCAGGCAGCCATGGCTGACCCGCATGCCGACACCCCACGGCCGATTGGTGCCGTGGATGAAGATGCCAGGAAAACCTGTTTGCAATGCCAGCATGCCCATCGGGTTATCGGGCCCTGGCGGAAAGTAGGTTGGAAACTCCACTTCACCCTCGAGCACATGCTCTGCGCGGATACTGTTTGGCACAAACCATGACGGATCTTGATGCATGGCGGTAATCCGCGTTAAGCCCAGGGGCGTTTTCCAGCCTGCGCGCGCAATGCTGACCGGGAATGTGATAACTTGGGCAAGCTTTCCTTTTGCACCTGATTGATGGGTAAAGTAAAACAGCCTGCGCTGCGGGATATTGACGACAATGCCCTCTTGCGGCCCCGGTGGCAGGATGAATTCAGCGGGAATGATGACCTTTGTGCCGACTTTAGGCACCCAGGCGGAAATCGTCGGATTGGCTGCTGTGATTTCGTGGTAGCCAAGATCAAAGCGCCGGGCAATGTCCAGTAACGTCGTATTGGGATTGGCGAGCGTGACCACGCGCAAACTGCCTATCATATTGCTGCCTGGCGGGGGTATGGCAAACTCTGCGGCAGGCGCAACCCCCACGCGACAGGCGGCCCACAGCACGATGAAAATATGCACCAGCAGCGAAGAACCTGAATGTATACGAAATTGCGGACATTGATCATGGCCGCAATCCGTTTTTTCCATGTGGTGTGTTGTGCAGTTCTCCTGCTGGCTTCTGCTGTGCATGCGGCTGGAACGGATAGCGTTGGCCCATCGCCAACCTGGATAATGATAGACACGAAAACATTGATGCTCACGGTGTATTCCGGCAACACTCAGGTTCTTGCGCGCTTCCGCAATATCTCGATAGGCAGTGGCGGCGCCACGACTACACGCCGTGCTGGCGACTCGACGACGCCCCTGGGCACTTTTCACGTAGCTTGGGTAAATCATCATAGCCGGTTTCACATTTTCTTCGGGCTTGATTACCCTACCGCAGCGTATGGCGCAAGGGCCTACCAGCTTGGCATCATCAGCCAGGCCGATTACGTCGCGATACTCGGCGCTGCACGTAACGGCGCCGTGCCGCCACAGGAAACGCCGCTCGGCGGGAGAATCGGCATTCACGGCCTTGGCGCCGGTAACCCGAAAGTGCACCGCAAGATCAACTGGACCGACGGTTGCGTCGCCCTTTCCAACGCCGATGTGGACAGGCTGGCTAAGTGGATCGGTGTTGGCACCCGAGTGGTGATCCAATAGCGAAGCAGGGCAAAGCAAGCCGGCAGAAAACCTCCTCTGCCGGCCCCAAGCTTATTTCAGCATGCTCTTCTTGAACATGCGATCCAGCTTCTCGTTGAGCTCCTTGACTTCCTGCGAGGCCCGGTCGGCCTTGGCGGAAGCACTTTGCGCGGCTTGCGCCGCCTCGCCCGCTTGTGTCGCAGCCACATCAGCTTTCTGTGCCGCGGCGCTGGCGGCCGAGTTTGCCGCTGTCGCCGAGGACTGGGCCGAATTTGCCGTTTGCAGGGCGCTGTCAGCCGTGGTCTTCGCACTAGCCAAATCACCCGTTGAAGCGCATCCAGCGAGTGATCCCAAGGCTATCGCGAGACCAATAACCTGCATCTTGTTGAGCACCGATTTTCCGTTCTGCATTTGTTTCTCCTTCTCAAGAAATGTTGAACTGACCATATATCTTCAGGGAACAAGCTCTTTCCATCGGATGTCGGGTCACAGCTTATCACCTTCCCGCTGGTACTGGACTGGTCGTGTTCTCGCCAAGATTTTTTCATAAAAGATGCGGGCCCCCAGCACTGCTAGAATTCAAGGCTATCCACTCTTTTTTCCTTTTCCATGAAACGCAACCGTCCATTGCGACGTACCCGGCAAACACCGGATACCGAACTGCTCATTCGCCTGGCCACCCGGCTCAGCGAATCTTCCAGCCGGATCGAGGACAGCTTTTGGGATAGCCGCCTGAATGCGCTGGTTGCGCGTTTGCTGGCCGATGGCGAAGAAGAAACCCTGCTCGCCGCGCTGGATCCGCTTTACCGCGAGGCCTCGCCAGCCTATGGCGTGCTGGCCGACAGCATCGAATGCTGCGTCGAATCGCCACAGGTCAACAGCCCCGGCAAGCTGGATGCGCTGCTGATCGCCATTCCCATCCTCGCCTGGTCACGCTTTTCGATTGCTTCCGGCCTCATCCCCGCCGCGCTGCTGGCGGCCATCCGCACGCATTTGCAGGCCCATGTACTGGCGGCCAATGTCAAGCTGGGCCTGTGCGATACGCTGCTCAGCCCGGACCAGTTGCCGCCAACCTATGTCGAAACGGCCCAGCTGGCCGACAAGCTGGCCAAAGCCGCCGTGCATGACCGCGACCTGAAACTCGACCCCAAGCAATTGCCCGAGACAATCAACTTTTTGTCCGACACCCGTTACCTACTCGCCGCGATTGCCGCGCCCAAGGGGGACGCCCTGTTCCGCTGGCAGGAAGCCGATGGCGACCGCGCCGAATCCTTCCGCCAATGGGCGCTGCAAGGCGGTGAAGCCATCCGCTCCCTGTTGCCGGCCTGTGCGCTTGAGTTTCAGCCTGTCGGCGCCTATCACGCCACGGTGCTGGATGCCGACCGCGCATCGCGCCCCTGGTCATTGCGTTCTGTCGTGGCTTACCTGCAAACCGTGCTGACCGTGCAACCTGCCGACCTGCACGCAACCATCGCACTCTTTGAAGATGATCAGGTTGATGAATACCGCATCGGCCTGACTTTGGGCGCCCAGCGCGAAGTCGTGCATGGCGTGGTCTGGCCGCTGCTGGAAGGCGAAAACGACAACAGCGACATGCCCGCACAAATCGAAGCCGTGCTGCGCGAAGCCGGGGTGACCCATGTCAACTTCCTGAACCAGCGCTTTCCACTCGAATACTGCGACGATTGCGGCGCGCCGCTATACCCTGCGCCGGATGGCGAGGCCATGCATGCCGAGCTGCCTGAAGAACAGGCAGCAAGCGCACCACGCCATCTGCATTGAGGCGGGCCAACCAACTATGCGCCGTATCACCAGCGCCGAGTTTTCAAATTTTTTAGTAACGATAGGGTGCAGGATCAATCTCCGGCTCGCGTCCGGCAATCAAATCCCTTAACAACCGCGCCGAGCCGCAGGCCAATGTCCAGCCCAGCGTGCCATGGCCGGTGTTCAGCCACAGCCCGGCCAGGCCAGCATCATGCATGTCGCCAATCAGCGGCACATTGCTCGGCGTCGATGGGCGCAGGCCGCTCCAGAATTCGACCTCCGCCACGCCAGCCAAGGCCGGAAACATGGTCTGCGTACGCTTCACAAGCGCTGCGCAGCGCGCCGGATTAAGCGACAAATCGTAGCCCGTAAACTCTGCCGTACCCGCCACCCGCAGGCGCTGGCCCAGGCGCGAGAATACGATCTTTGCACCATCATCGGTCAAGCTCACGGTCGGCGCCGCTGTACTGGATATTTTTTCCGGCAAGGCAAAGGTTGCCGAGTAACCCTTGGCCGGATAAACCGGCAGGCGCACGCCCAATGGTTGCAGCAACAAGGATGAATAACTGCCCAGCGCCAGCACGGTGGCATCGGCGCGCACCATTTCACCCGAAATCAGCCGCACGCCAGCCAAACGGCCACCCTCGCGCACCAATGCCGCCACGCCTTCGCCATAGCGAAACTGCACACCGGATGCCGCGGCATACTGCGCCAATAGCTCGGTGAAATGC